>WQZJ01000143.1 GCA_009780795.1 Methanomassiliicoccaceae archaeon | reverse complement strand
TCATCACGTCCTTCCCGTTCTCCTTCGGTATGAGCACTTTCCTTATGCCGGCCTGCGCCGCTGCCTCAAGCTTCGCCGTGACACCGCCGATCGGCAGCACCCTACCGCGGACGTTCAGACTGCCGGTCATTGCCATCGTCTGATCCACCGGGATGTCCTCCATCGCAGATATGATGGCAGTGGCGATGGTTATGGATGCGCTGTCACCCTCCACGCCGTCGTATGTTCCGATGAACTGTACGTGTATGTCCTTGTCGAAGATGTCCGTCATCGTATACTTCTTGATGACCGCGGATATGTTCTCGACCGCTTCCTTGGCGATGATGCCCAACTGACCGGTCGCAACGATGCCTCCCTTCTTGGTCTGGGATGGTGCCACTTCCGCCACTATCGGAAGAACGATACCGGAGTACTCGGACATATTGGAACTTGCGTTCATCGCCGCCAACCCGTTGACCGCGCCCACCTCCGAACCTTGTGTCTTGAACATCTCGTATGATTTGTGTGATTCGATGTACCTGTCGGCTATCTGCTGCTCCAGGCTGCGGGCGGTCTTCTTCGCCTCTATTACGTCCGCCTTGGTGACGAGTTTAGCGTTCTTAGCGACGGCAACGTCACCGGCTATGCGTATCAGACCTCCGAGCTCCCTCATCCTGAGCGTCAGCTCGCCTTTCTTGCCGGCCCTGCGCTGCGCCTCCCTGAGTATCTCGGCCACCGCGTACTTGTCGAAATGTGGGATCTTACCGTCCTTCAGTATCTCCTGGGCGACGAACCTCACCACTTTGTTCCTGTTCTCGTCGGTGTCCTTCATGGAGTTGAGCATGTACACCTCGTAACCGTATCCCCTTATCCTCGACCTGAGGGCGGGGTGCATGCCGCTCATCGCATCCAGGTTCCCGGCGCATACCAATATGAAATCGCACGGTACCGGCTCGCTCTTGACAAGCGCACCGGACGACCTCTCGCTCTGTCCGGTAATGGAGAGTTTACCCTCCTGCATGGCGGTCAGCAGCGACTGCTGCGACTCCATCCTGAGGACGTTTATCTCGTCGATGAACAGAACGCCTTTCGACGCTTTGTGCACCGCTCCCGATTCCAACCGGTCGTGTGACGGTGTTTCGAGACCGCCGCTCTGGAACGGGTCGTGACGGACATCGCCGAGCAGCGAACCGGCGTGCGAGCCGGTGGCGTCCACGAACGGGGGCATATCCCCTTCATCGTGTCCAACGAGCAGTTTCGGAACGATCATCGTCTCCTGCCTCTGACCGGGGGTCCTCATTATGAAGAATATCAGGATACATGCGATCATCGCGATCAGGAGTATGGTCACATTCCCTTCGTAGATTATGGTGCCCAATATGCCTAACATTATCACGGCCAACATGAACATCATCATGGATTTGCCCTTCTGCGCCTTCTGCACAGCGGCGATGGCCTTCTGCTCAGCAACTACCTGCTTACCCTTTCCCGCGGGAAGTACTCGTATCAGCGGTTCGTTGACATCCTGCGGATTGTGATATGCGATCACATCCTGCAGATCGCTCTTGGACAGGAACTCCACCATGGAGTTGGCCAGCATGGATTTGCCTGTTCCGGGTTCACCGATCAGCATCACGTGCCTCTTCTGGGAGGCCGCCTTCTTGATCACCTCTACCGCCTTGTCCTGACCTATGACCTTGTCGGCCATAGTCTCCGGCACCTTGATGTCAGCGGTGGAGTTGAAGCTCTGCTCCTCTATCCACTCGTCCAACGGGGCCGTGACGTCTTCCTTTTCCATTCGTTTCTCCTCTGATGTTGGGATTAATGAGCTTCTATAAAGCATTTCCCTAAACGCGGCGGCGCGCCCGTGCACGGAAAAAACGTTAAAAGATGAACGCATCCGTCCCAAGGATGAGGACGAACGAACTGGACCTTCCGGACAGCATCATTGCCGCTTTGGAGAATGAGGGTTACATAGACCTTTACCCTCCGCAGGCTGACGCGTTACCGTATGCGCTGGAAGGAAGGAATGTGGTCGTTGCGGCACCGACGGCAGGCGGGAAGTCGCTGATCGGTTATGCGGCAGCACTGAGGACCGTTCTCACCAACAGAGAGAAGGTTCTGTATATCGTTCCTCTCAAGGCCTTGGCCGCTGAAAAGAGGGATGATCTGGAAAGATTCTCGCACCTTGGCTTCAAAGTGATGATGAGCACCGGCGACCTCGACTCCGAGGAGAGAGGGATAAGCGGTGCTGACATCATAGTGGCGACATCCGAGAAGGCCGATTCCCTGCTGAGGCACAGGAGCCAATGGATGGAAGGTGTCGGTCTTGTGATAGCGGATGAGATACATCTGATACACGATCCGTCGAGAGGTCCCACGCTTGAGGTCGCGTTGACGAAGATGATGCGCCGCAACCCGAAGATGCAGATAATAGCGCTGTCCGCGACCGTCTCCAACTCGAAGGACCTCGCAGGATGGTTGAACGCGACCCTTGTGAGGAGCGACTGGCGTCCGACGGTGCTGAAAGAGGGCGTATACTTCAACGACGAGATAACGTTCAAAGACAGTGAACCGATCGCCGTGGACGCAGGGAAGGATGAGATATGGGGTCTCATCGAAAGCACTGTGAAAGAAGGCG
>WQZJ01000142.1 GCA_009780795.1 Methanomassiliicoccaceae archaeon | reverse complement strand
TGCCGATGATCGCCGTGTGGAGTATTATCGGATTCTTCCTCTCCGCGTTCTCGTCCGCGTACGTTATCCCGAACCTCTTGGCGTTGCCGATATCTATCTGAACGGTACCTATCTCCCTGGCGCGGTTCATCTGGTCCATTATGTGATACTCTATGTTAACGGTCCAGTAGTAGTTGATCCCCTCGGGGTAGAAGTGTATGAGCGCCGGGCGGTCGTGCTTCACGCACAGTTCCGTGATGAGATGCTTGTTATCCTCGTATGCCTTCTTCGATGAGAAGTTCACGAGCATATCATACTCTCTTCCAAGTGCCTCGATCTCGTCGAATATCCTGCCGTCGAGGACCTTGAAATTCTCCTTCGCCTCGGCGTCGTTCTTGCATATCACATGGAGATCGGGCATATTGAGGCGTCTGGTGCGGAAGCAGAGCATGGTCTCCCCGGACTGTTCGAGACGGTAGGAGTCGGCGACCTCGAAGGCGCCGAACGGTAACTGCCTGTAGCTGATGTTCCAGTCGCGCATCATCGCAAATTGTTGATGACAGGCCGCATATCTCAGTATGAATGATTTCTTACCTGTGTTTATGGAATACAACCGGTCGCCGAAGAGGTCGGCATGTTCCCTCACCGCCGGTTCGTCCAGCGAGAACATGTTCGTCCCCTTGACCATGTATATCGGCACGTTCACATCATTGACGATCTGTGTGGCGTAATCCGAGACCAGATCGAACATCAGCGCCCCGTGCGGTGACAGGCACATGTGGCCCACATCACTCATCGATTCCCACTGTATGCCGAACTTCTTGCAAAGTCTGAGGTAATCAGGTTCGCCCTTGAGAGGTTCGTTCTCTTTACCGAGAGCTTCCTTGGCTATCATCTCCATCATGCACGGGCTGCCGCCCTTGAAGTCCGCGACCTGAATTTCCTTTCCGTCGGGCATGAGCACGAAGAATGTCTCCTCTCCCTTCCCTTCGGGTTTGGCCTCTTTCCCTTTGAAGTCCCTTGACAGTTCGGACAGCGGATGTCCCTTGCACTTGACAGTGAACGATTTGTACCATCCGAACGGCGCCCTTGAGGTCTCTATACCTTTGGCCTTGAGCATATCGTACATGAGTTTCAGAACATCCAGGCATGCCTTCGGTTTGGCGAGGTCGCCGCTCAGGTGAGCATACGGATATATCATCACACGCTCCGCACCCACTCTCGTCATCGTCTCGGCTATGTCGGTGACGGCCTCCGCCGACACCTGCAGCGCTGTACTTTCGTCACCGCTCTCGACGGTGACGAAGACGACGAGCATCTCCTCCATCCTGCCGCTGTGCATATCGTCAGCGATGTCCTCAGCGACAGGCGTCTTCTTCTTTGATTCGAACTCCATTGAATCGGCGTGGATGTACAGCGTTCTCATGGGACCATATCCGTTATTCGCGCCCTTTACGGTACGCGCCCGTACATTGTGAAGGTGTTATTAAAACGAACGCATCTGTCCCGCATCCGTTGCTGCCGTACCATTAAACTGTGCGGCCGGTCCGACAACCTTTAAATACATTATTGGATATATCATCCAACCATGAACGGAACACACCAAGTGATCCGTCTCAGTTGCTTTGGGAGATCGACACGGTAATGGGGAGATCCTCCCTCCCCTCCCTTTTTTGAGACCTCTGCGCCGTACCTCGTATACTCATTCAGCGGACCATACTGACGCGCACCTGCTAAAACCTTTAATAGGACACAGCCATTGCGAGGAGCAATGACAGAGGATGCCGATGTTCCCAACAGGAAGAAACGGGACCCGATCCTGATGATCGGAACGATAGTCCTTACCTTGGCGTTCGTCGTCGTCATCAGCGGTTACGCTTACGCTCAGTTCGTCTCCGATGACGGAGGACAGGCGAAGTACGGGGACAGAGTGAAGGTGGACTATGTCGGAAGCTACTACGACTGGTACGACGGAGAGGGCGCTGTGGTGTTCGACACGTCGTTGTGGTCGGTGGCCAACGACGATGACATCGCAAAGAGTTATGAATTCACCAAGAGAGAGGAACGGCAGTATGTACCGTTCAACGTTACTATAGGGAGTGCCGGCGCGCTGAAGGACTTCGAGAACGCGATCATAGGGCTGAGTCCCGGCGATACTGCACGCATCGAGATACCGAACGCGTACGGTGTGCTGGACCCATCCAACATCAAGAAGTGGGACCGCAGCGGCATGGAGCTGGACAAAGTGCAGAAGATGCTGCTCGATGAGTTCAGGCTGACGTTCGGTCTCGGTACCGTCTATCCCGGAAAGTACACGGAACTGCAGCACCCGTACGGATGGACGTGCACCGCGACGGTGGGCAGTGACGGTTTCGCTTACGTCGAGCACCATGTGGCGTCCGGTAAGACGTATCCCGTCGGCGACGGGGATGCGCGCATGACCGTCGCAGTATCGGACGGAAGCGTTTCGTCCAAGTTCGCGATGGAGTTCGATTTCAAAGAGGAGTTCGACGGTAACGGCAACCTCAAGCTGATACAATTCATGTTCGAAGGTTCCAAGTATTACGTGATAGACGCGGATGTCGACTTCTTCTATACGAAGAACCTCGCTGAGAGAGAGGGCATAACGCTCTTCTTCGTGATAACCTTCGTCGGTTACCAGTAAACGCCTTTCTTTCTATCACATTTTCAGTGACGTCAGACGATCTGCTCTATCTTTTGTCCCAGGTCCGCGATGTCCTTGCCGAGCAGCCTGATCATCGGCCCTCTCTTGTACGTTCCGGGATCGAATATCACGTCA
>WQZJ01000141.1 GCA_009780795.1 Methanomassiliicoccaceae archaeon | reverse complement strand
GTGACCATAACACAGGCGACGGTTATCAGTACGTAGAGTATGGTCCTCATCACCGGGACGTTCACTCCGAACAGATGGGCGTTCGCGCTGTCGAACGTCAGTATCTGGAACTCCCTGTACAGAAGGGCGACGACCGCCAGTATTATTATCGATATAATGGTCATCATGTGCAACGTCGCACTTCCTACGAACAGGACGTCGCCGAACAGTATCGCCTCGTATGATAACGGTGTGACCACCGTCCTGTCGGTCAAGGACATGAAGATAACGCCGGCAGCCATACCTATCGCCCAGAGCACACCTATCATCGAGTCCTGTCTTATCCGTTTCATGCCGCTCGTGAACGAAAGTATCAGCGCCGCGGCCACACCGAACAGCAACGCACCCCACATCGGCGTCATCCAGCTGACCATGAGCACGGATATCGCAAAATACGCGAACCCGACACCTCCGAACATCGTATGCGCTATACCGCCGGTCACGGCGACCATGCGGTTGACAACTACGAACGTACCCACGACGCCGCAGAGAACGCACGCTATGACCGAGGCCATGAACATGTTCTGTATCAGCGGTATGGCGAGAACGGACCCCCAGTCTGTCATCGCGGATCCTCCTCACATATCGAACAGTTGCACGGACCGGGAGGTCTCTTGTATCTCAAAAATTCGGGATGACAGTGGAACCCGAAGCTCAGCATCTCATCCGTTATCTCCGGCGAATCGTTGATGATGATCCCGCGGTTCATGCACGCTATCCTTTTCACGCCATGGGGTATGTTGCCTATGTCGTGCGTTATCATCATCACGGCCACGCCGTCCGCGTTGATGTCCCTGAGGATATCGTGCGTGCAATCCTTTATCCCCGGATCGAGCGAGGCCGTCGGTTCGTCCAGCATCAATATCTTCGGAGACGGTGCGAGGGCACGCGCTATCATCGCCCTCTGGAACTGCCCTCCGGACAGTTCGGACACGCTCATATCCTTCAGATCGGATATTCCGACGGACTCCATCGCCTTGAGTGCGGCATGCTTCTCGTCCTTGTTGTAATACGGACGAAGTCCTTTCTTGACCCTGAGCCCCATGAGAACGACGTCCTCCACCGATATGGGGTATTTCTTGTCGATGGAGTTGCTTTGCGGAACATAGCCTATGGTGCCGGCCTGAGCCGCCCCTCCGAATATCTCAACGGTCCCGGATATCGGAGGGATGAGGCCCAAAATAGTTTTGAAAAGGGTTGTCTTGCCACCACCGTTGGGACCCACTATGGCGAGGAAATCCCCATGCTTGAGGTCGAGATCCAATCCCTCGAATATCAGTGTCCCTTCGTAACCGCCGGAAAGGCCCTTTATTCGTATCGGTGGCTTATCCATGTTCCTTTACCTTCGGCGTCAGATCACGTCCTATGCGACGGGCACCCTGTCCAGTGTGTCCCTCAGGTGGTGCACGAAGTCATCCAGCTCCGTCAGCCAGTTCTCAGCTGTCGGGTTCACCAGGACCACTGTGTAACCATGATCCTCGAATGTCGACTTGTACTGGTATGCGGTATCGAACGGACTTACATAGATGTATTTCTTGTGTTCGAACGTTATTCCGTCAAGGAAGTCTATTATGGATGAGGGTGTGACACTTCCTCCGCCTCCTGTCGGCTCTCCTGATACGACCTTTATGTACGGGTTGTCCTCGTCGTATATATCATCCCCGATCGCTTTGTTCGCAGCTTCGTTGATGTATTCCATCAGAGGGGCCCATGCGTTATGCCATACTAATATTGTCTGTCCGGAAGCGTTCGCACGAGATTCGGTGCCGCCGACTATCCTGTCTATGACCAGCATTATGTGGCCCAGTCCGTCGGCCGGATCGTTCAGGTAATAATCCAGACCGTCCGCTACACTGTCCTCGTCAAGCCACGGGAAGTATGTCAGGAGCTCCTCCGCCAGTTCCGTAGCGATTATCCAGAGGTACTCCGGGTTCGCCCAGATATGCGAATCGCACACGTGGGGTTCGTCATGGCCGCCGCATCCGCAGTCGTCATCATCATGATCGCCATGGTCATGACCGCCGTGGTGGTGACCGCCGCCCCTCTCCAGAAGTTCCATACACGATATCGTCGGTGTACTCAGATCCGCTTTCACGCCGTGCAGCATGGATATCTCCCATTCAACACCGCTGCCTATCTCTATGAAGAGTGTCGCGTTGTACAGATATTCTATTGAGCTCGTTGATGAATATGCGCTGTGGGGACTCGTGTTCGGGTCCATGAGGACAACGACGTCCAGTTCCCCCTGCGATATGATATCGACCATCTCCTTCTGCCACGCCATCGTGACGACGACGTCGCATTCTCTCTTGTTATCGGGGTTGTTGGTAAGGATGACGAAGGCGGCAACCACCAACATCATCGATACCGCCAAGCTAGCAAGCATAGTGATACGCTTCATAACTGACCGTTTGGGATGTATGATATTAATATCTTCTCGATATGTTAATAATTATTAACGTTCAATCGGATTGTTATTAATAAAATTCACATTCACTAACAATGAGATATGCTGCGGAATATCGGTGAAGCGAATGCATCCGCTTTACCGAAGGATCGATAAAATATCAAAGGGAGACGGCCGATGGCCGTCTCTTTGTTTATGTTCCTTTACTTTTTGATCTTCTTGACGAAGTCATCAAGAATATCCTCAAGGTTCGGGTTCCCTATCTCGAACAGATCGTAACCGACCTTGACGCACGGTTTTTTGATCTTTATCACTCTCTGCAGATCGATGGGCGTGGCGATGACGACGGCGTC
>WQZJ01000140.1 GCA_009780795.1 Methanomassiliicoccaceae archaeon | reverse complement strand
TCCTTTCGAATATTGAGGAGTACGCATCACTTGTCAGCAGGAACGACGATCTTTCCCGTATCGTTGAGATCGTCGGCAGAATGGAGACGGAACTCGGAATGAAAAGAATGGAGAGGACCAAGCACGGACGGTCGGAGGTCCACTCCGTCCGTTTTTCGGATGATATACAGAGGATGCTCCCGCACGAGGCCCTCAACCTCGCCGACCCGGACCTGGAGATGATGTTCTATTCGAAGTTCTCTGAAAGGAAACTCATGGCCTATGACATCCGCGGCAGAGAGATGGTCTCCGGTCCTCCCGAGAACAAGAGGAAGGGGCCGGTGGTGATGCTCGTCGACACGTCCGGTTCCATGTACGGTGAACCGGAACTTATGGCGAAGGCGGTGTCGCTGACGATAGCGAGGCGTATGATACCTGAGAAACGAGATGTGAAGGTGATCCTGTTCTCAACGAGGACGACCGAGATCTCACTTACCTCCAAAGAGAAGATGGGTGCCGAATTCTTAGAGTTCCTATCGTACACGTTCGGCGGGGGGACAGATTTCAATCTTGCGCTACGTGAGGGCGTGAGAGCGCTGAGGGAGAAGGAATGGAGGGGTGCCGATCTTCTCTTCATCTCGGACGGCCACTCGATCGTCAGCGATCCCGTCATAACCGCAGAATGGGATATGCTGAAGGAAATGAATGATGCGAGGGTGTTCTCCATCATAATCAACAACGATGATGCCGGAGGTCTGGAGGAACTGTCCGACAGCGTCTATATGATGAACAACGCTGACCTGGGGGGCGACTACCTCGGCATATTCCGGGATATCACTTCTTCGACTCGTTGAAGTTCCGTATTATCCCGTCCTTGAACCCTTTGTGGTAATAATTCGAGTATATGAACGCGAACAGCAGCGAAAGGTATCCGGTTATTGCCACATAACCGGCGTACGTGTATGATGCCCTCACTATGTCGTATCCCATGTAGACCGATATCGCGAACAGCGAGAAGAACATCATAAAGGCGAACGCACCCGCATACAGGCGTCTCTTCATACCTTTCCACAGATAGTGGTCCCTCGCCTGACTTTTGATCTTCGCCCCCGTATCCCTTGTTATGAGCCAGGGCATCACAAGTACCGGAATGAAGAATGTTAATATGACGGTCACGAGTATCGCCTCCTCCAGCGAGAGCGTTCTTTCGAATATCGGGTTCAGGAAGATATATGAGCTTACCGCAAGGCCAAGCAAAAATATACTCAGCGCCAACGTTGTGAACGTCCTCATCGGGAAATCCTCATCATCGGAGGGAGGGTCCATCTCTATCCGCTCTATGTCGATGATGTCAGGGATATCATACACCCATCTGCTTATCCTGTTCCTGCGTGTGTCCGCTCCGCTCTTCCCTATGTTCTCGATGCTCAGGTATATCTTGGCCGTGTACCTTCTGAAGTACGCGACCACCGTCGATATCACGCCGTGACTCGTGAACATCATCATCAGCGTGAACAAGTACACTGAGATGAATACCGTAACAGCAGGGTCTGCATCCGTGAACATGAACCTGTTCAGGAAGTCCAACAGGTCCGGCATGATGTATGTGGTGAAGAATATCAGGACCGCCGAGGCGATGAGGGGCATGAGGAGCAACGCGGCAACGGATTTACGTCTGTCCAGCAAACTCTCGTCGCGGTGTACGAACGCATACACTCCGAGAACCCCGAAGCCGAATGCGAACGGGGTGCAGAATCTGAGAAGTATCATTCCGAGCTCTCTCGGACTGAGTGCCGCGAGTATGAGGGCGAGCAGCGCGGAGACGGCGATGACGTAAGGAACGACGCGTATGATCGTGTGGTCCTTCCTCAAACTCCTCTCCGGGTCTTCCAAATTCGCATCACCAGATATGCGCGGAACGATTACGACAATAAAAAGGTGGTCATTGACGTACCGCCTCGTATTTGTGCATAAAGGACCCGCGGGCGAAAATAACGCCGGGCGATGGAGAATGTTTATCTATCATTCTAATGATTGAGAGGCCATGTCAGAGGGCGCCGGACTTAGGAACAGAGGGATCGGTAAAAGTGACGTCGATGAACGCCGCAACGCAGTGGAGAAGCTTACGGGCACCAAACTGGATAACATTTCAAAATATTCCTTCGATCCCGCGGACGCCGCCAAGAACATAGAGAATATGATCGGTGTCACGCAGATACCGCTTGGGTTCGCCGGACCGGTGACCGTATGCGGCGATCATGCCAAAGGTGATTTCATAATACCGATGGCCACCACCGAAGGTGCTTTGGTAGCATCCGTGTCCAGGGGGATGTCCGTCATATCCGCCTCCGGCGGCGCGAAGGTCAGGATATTCAAGGATGCCATGACAAGGGCACCGGTGTTCCGTGTGAACGGTATCGAACATGCGTCCGAGGTCATTGATTGGATATCGAAGAACCGCAAAAAGATGGATGATGCCGTCAAAGGGACCACATCGCGAGGGAAACTCGTATCGATAGAATCGTTTCCCAACGGAAGGAGCCTTTTCCTGAGGATGTCCTATGAGACCGGTGATGCGATGGGCATGAACATGGTGACCATTGCGACGGAGGCGATCTGCAAGATCATCGAGAACGGTACCGGCGCAACTCTCGTATCAGTTTCGGGGAACATGTGCATCGACAAGAAACCGGCATGGATCAACTCCCTCCAAGGAAGAGGGAAGAGCGTGGTCGCGGAGGCGCTCATACCGTCGTCCGTCGTCATCGAGAAGCTTCGCACGACGGTCGACGCTGTGGTGGAGACGAATATACGAAAAAATCTGATAGGGAGTTCGATGGCCGGTTCCGTTGGTCACAACGCCCATGCG
>WQZJ01000139.1 GCA_009780795.1 Methanomassiliicoccaceae archaeon | reverse complement strand
TCCTTGCCCGTGCACAGAACTCGGGATAAAGTGCAACCCTAACAACTCGGCATGCAGAAACGGCGTAAGGTCCGTTCCGATAGAGCTGCTGGACGTGGCCGGCCTCGTTCCGGATGCGTGGCAGGGGAAGGGATTAGGGAACCAGTTCCTGGACGACCTCAGACAGGCGGATGCACTGATCAACGTTATAGACGTCAGCGGCTCCACCGACCTCGAGGGAAACCCGGGAAACCCTGGGGACCACGACCCCAGAGAGGATATTGTGTTCCTGAGAAGAGAGATAGAGTTCTGGATACGTGAGATACTGAAGAACGGTTTCAGCAAGATAGCCAGACAGGCCAAGATGCAGGGTGAGAAGATAGAAACGGCCATACACGACCGCCTGACAGGGCTGAACATCTCCGAGTCGCAGATCAAACATGCACTGCGTGCCGTACCGCACCCGGACGACCTCACCAAATGGGATTATGATGTCCTTCTCGCGCTGGCCGTGAAACTTCGTGAGCTCAGCAAACCGATGATAATCGCCATGAACAAGGCCGACATCGCCCCTGCCGGTAACATAGATACGGTAAGATCGATATCGGACACGGCCGTTGTGACCTTATCAGAGACAGAGCTGGCGCTGAAGAAGGCGGCGGCCGCGGGCCTCGTCAGCTATGCTGCCGGTGAACCGACGTTCACGATGAACGACGTCGGCAAGCTGAACGAAGGCCAGAGGAAGGCACTTGAGAAAATATCGCAGCACATGACGGTGCACGGAGGCACCGGTGTCCAGAGATGTCTGGAGATGGCGGCGTTCGGGATGCTCGATCTCATCGCGGTGTATCCGGTGGAGGATGAGAACAAGCTCACCGACAATTTCGGCCGCGTGCTGCCGGATGCCCTCCTCATGCCGAAGGGTTCTACGGCGAAGGATATGGCATACAGAGTCCATACCGATCTCGGTGACAAGTTCATAAGGGCCGTGAACGCAAGGACCAAACGGACCGTCGGCTCCGACTATGTGCTGGAGGACGGCGACATCATAAAGATAATATCAGGAAAGTGACGGAATGGGAGAATGGGACGTCAGACTCATAAGCGCATCCTACAAACAGGACGGCGACGACATCGTGGTCGAGTTGTTCGGCAAGACACGCGACAAGAGGTCCGTCGTCATACTCGATAAGAGGACAAGACCATATTTCTTCATCACAGAACCGAAAGAGAATGTACGCGCCGAGCTAAAGAAGGACAGAGATGTCATCGATATTTCGGACATGCGGCTGTTCCACCGCGGAAAGGAGCGGGATGTGATCAAGGTTACGATAAAATATCCCTGGACCGTCCCGACGTACCGCAACCGCTGGAAGAACGAATACGAGATACTCGCGGCCGATATACCGTATCATCACCGGTATATCTACGACAACGACATGAGCGCATGCATATCCGTCACAGGTAACGAGGTGAAGAACGATTACGCCGCCGACCTAGCCGTTGAACTTACATCATTCAGGAACATCGATCCGTTCGACCCCGGTCTCAGGATATTGTCCTTCGACATAGAGAACAGCATCTCGCATGAGACGATATACACAATATGCTCGGTCATCGGCGAAGACGGTAAAATAAGGGAGTGCGAACCCATATACGGTTCAGAGAAGGATATAATAGAAAAATTCTCGGAGCACATCCTGAAAGAGGACCCCGATGTTATCAGTGGATACAACATCGATAACTACGACATCAAGATGATCGTCGACCGTGCCGCGAAGAACAGGATGCCCGATATCAAATGGGGACGCGACCGCGGTTCCCCCAGGTCCGTTAGCGAGAAGTTCTGGAGGCTTAAGGGAAGACTTGTCATAGACGCCTGGTGGGCCGTGAGAAGGGAACTGCGCCCGAAGCAGGAGACGCTGAACGCCGTGTCGCTGCAGCTGCTCGGAGAGCAGAAGATGGACGTTGACCCGAAACAGATGGACCGGGAATGGAATGAGGATAAAGAAAGGGTCATGAGATACTGCGTGAAGGATGCGGAGCTCTCGCTCAGGATACTCAACACGCTCGGCACCGTGAGGAAAGGGATGGACCTCGCCGCCGTCTCGAAACTTCCGCTGGAGGATGTTCTGACATCGGGGTCGTCGCAGCTGATAGACTCCATCCTGATAAGGAAGGCGGACAGGATGAACGTGGGCGTCCCTCTGACCGGGAACCTGGGCAGGGGAGAGCAGATAGAGGGCGGCTACGTTCACACGATGGAGCCGGGACTATACCACTGGGTATGTGTGCTCGACTTCAAATCGATGTATCCGTCGCTGATCATATCGAAGAACATCTGCTTCACCACCATATCCAAGGAAGGTGAGATAGAGAGCCCCAACGGGGTCAGGTTCATCTCCAAGGATAAGAAGATGGGGATACTCCCCGGTATACTTGACGGCCTCATGAAGGAGAGGGACGACATAAAGAGAAGGATGAGGACCGCGACCGAGGACGAACGCCATTATCTGGACGGCCTTCAGAACGCGGTGAAGGTGCTGATGAACTCGTTCTACGGCGTGTTCGCGTCATCGTTCTACAGATTCACAGACAAGAACATAGGAAGTTCGATAACCGCCTTTGCGAGAGGGACCGTTAAGGGGATCATCGAAGAGCTCGGTAAAGAGGGGGTACAGGTCATCTATTCCGATACGGACTCTGTTTTCATCAGATCGCCGTATGACAACTTCGACGAGACCATTAGTTTCGGAACGGCGATGGCGAAGCGCTATTCCGCCGAAGGCCGGCAGCTGGAGTTCGAAAAGGTCATGGAACCTCTGTTCTCGCACGGAAAGAAGAAAAGATATGTCGGAAAGGTTGTCTGGCCCAAGGAGGAGATGCTCATACGCGGTTATGAGGTAAGACGATCGGACTCGTTCGACCTCCAGAGCAGACTGCTTACG
>WQZJ01000138.1 GCA_009780795.1 Methanomassiliicoccaceae archaeon | reverse complement strand
CTGAACGCCTTTTCGTCTATCGCACCGACCATCCTATGGAACTTCTCGGATATATCCTCCAATTCATTGTGGAGATACATGAAACCGCCGGCCTCCGCCATGCACGGCATCCCGTTGTCTATGCTCTCCTTGATGCTGTCCAGCATGGATCGGTTCTCGCTCAATCTATCGGCGTACAGCTCCGGATACCCTCCCGGGATTATTATACCGTTTATGTCTGCCGGCAGCCTCTCATCTTTCAGCGGCGAGAAATAGACGATCTCAGCGCCCAGCCTCTCAAGGAGTTCCATGTTGTCCTTGTATAGGAAACAGAAACAGTCGTCGGATGCTACACCTATCCGGACCTTGACTGGATCGAATTGAAGATCCGGTTCACTGTATTCCAGATCGTCAGCACCGTTCGCTATCTCAATTATCGAATCTATGTCTATCGTCCTCTCCATAACGTCGGCGAGCTTGTTGAGCTTGTCCTTTAACTTCTCAACTTCCGATGGTAATATCAGACCGAGATGTCTGCTCCCTATCACCATTTCTTTAACGTTGGGCAGATAACCGAGAACTTTGATACCGGTCTCACGTTCTATGAACTCCTTTACCTCCGGATACGTGTCCTCGGTCGCCTTGTTCAGTATTATGCCCTTGATGTTGTTCTTTCTGAAGTCCACGTACCCTTTGACGAGCGCGCCCAGTGACCCGCCCAGCATACCGCAGGTCGCCACGAATATCACCGGTGTGCCGAGCTTGGACGATATGTCATACGAACTTGCGTCCACTGCTGTGAGACCGCGTCCGTCATAGAATCCCATCACACCTTCTATGACGGATATATCGGCACCGGCGGCCTCGCGGCCGAACAGGTATTTCGTTGTATCTTCGTCCGTAAGGAACAGGTCTATGTTCTTCGACCTCGCCTCTATGACCTTCTCGTGGAACATAGCATCTATGTGATCCGGACCGCATTTGAACGCCGCAACGTCCATTTTACGGTTGACGAGCGCCTGGAGCAATCCGCATGTGACCGTCGTCTTCCCGCCGCCGCTAGACGCGGCCGTCACCAATATCCTGGGCATCTTCTTTTTTTCTGATCTCTTTATCATGGTCATTCCGCCTGCGGCGTACGGATCGTCCCTCATCGGATGCCCGTGAGCGGCGGTCGTTCTGATGTTCGAACATGGCTAACCGTGTTTATAACCATTTGGATTAATCATCCAGCCATATAAAACCGTCAAGACCGACTGCATCCATTCGATTTGGAGACGGCTCAAAATATATGCTAGATGGCAGGACCTATCAGTATCGAAAAAGGTTGCAATACTATCAGAGTATGTTCCCCGGAGGAGACGGCCAAAGATGGTGTCAAAGATCGAGCGGGGAGTGGACGAGATCGGATTGCAGATATACGAAGAGATAAAGGATATGACGCCTCAGGAGCAGACAAAGTACTTCAATAAGAGGACTGAGGAACTGTCCAAAAATATGGATTCAGGTTTTACAACAGCGTCGAGGAGGCCGACCGCGACATAGAGGCTCGCGGGGAGGTCCGTCTGTCGAGTACGAACGCAACGCATTAATATGTCCCGCTGAAGTAACGAATATCATGGTCCTTTGTATCAGGGTCCCGAAACATATGGCGGAGACGGCGAGGAAGCACCTGATATCCTCCGGACTTCTGAGCGCGGACCATAAGATAGGCGTGGACGAGGACAGTGTTCTCATTCCGATATTGACGGACGCGTTCGGCGACTACTATGTTGTGGACGCTGACCTGGAACCTGCGGAGCACAAGGAGACGGATTACAGGAACATCGCAAACGTACCGGATGAATTGAAGGATATCCTTCCGAATTCGTACGACATCATCGGAGACATAGCCGTCATGAGATTCCCTGACGAACTCGTACCGTATGCGGAGGCTGTCGGAGATGCTTTGCTGAGAACGTCGTCATCATTGAGGGCGGTGATGATCGATCTCGGTGTGAAGGGCGAACTTCGGGTCCGTGACATCAAAATGATTGCAGGTTCCGGTCCCTCGGAGACGGAGCACAAAGAGTTCGGAGTGACGATGATCGTCGATCCCGCGAAGGTGTACTTCAATCCGCGGCTCTCGACGGAAAGAATGAGAATTGCGTCGCTCGTGAAGGACGGTGAGACGATAACAGACATGTTCGCCGGCGTAGCCCCATTCCCGCTGGTGATCGCGAAGCATTCGAACCCTTCCGTTATCTATTCCGTCGATCTCAACGAGGACGCCGTAGAATTAATGAAGAGAAACATAAAACTGAACAGAGCCAGCAATGTGATCCCTATATGCGGGGATGCATCCGTTATAATAAACGAACTACCTCCGGCCGACCGCATCATCATGAATTTGCCGCAGATGTCCGAGACGTTCT
Organism: Methanomassiliicoccaceae archaeon; assembly: GCA_009780795.1. GTDB lineage: Archaea > Thermoplasmatota > Thermoplasmata > Methanomassiliicoccales > Methanomethylophilaceae > Methanomicula. The sequence goes on along the minus strand of WQZJ01000138.1, from coordinate 555 downwards.
TACATGCGGCGCTGTCCAATCTGAAGGACGGCGGTACGGTGCACATGCACAGGATCCTGGAACGAAGCTCATCCGGTGATACTGTCTCCGAGCTTATCGAAGATATGAGAACTAAAGGTCATGATGTACGCGTCAGCCGCATGGCGGAGCTGAAGACATATTCGCCGACCATGAGCGTCTACGTTCTCGACATCACTAAGATCGGATGAATCCGCCCATTGGGTCGGAGATCTTCAACGCATTCGGACATCATTTCTTCGGATCCAGTGTTACTCCCGTTTGTCCCTGGTAATTGCCACTCCTCTTCCCGTAGTCCTCGGCGGCGGCCGAATGAAGCGTTTCGAACACCATCTGACAGAAACGTTCGCCGATCGGTATTTCGATGGCGTTATCGGATGCGTTGTATGCTCCCAGCGTTAACGTCCCTTCAAAGCCCGCATCGATCTTGCCGAACGCCCCCATGATCCCTTTCCTTATCCATGAGGTCCTCAGCCAAAGCTGCGCACAGACATCCGGCGGCATTCTCACCCGTTCAACGGTTGACACGTAGAACAT
>WQZJ01000137.1 GCA_009780795.1 Methanomassiliicoccaceae archaeon | reverse complement strand
TCACCTTCATCACGGCGTCATGGATAACATTGTGCTGAGAGGCATCCCGGAGTCGGCGAGACGCGTGATGGCGTGTGATTGTGCCGCGAGACCGGGATTAAGGAATACAATGTCGTCACGAATGCTCAGAAGGGAGAAATAACATATCTCGACGAGGGTGCCTGAAACATAAAGGGCCCGGGCAAACGGCAGACAAGTTTATACGATTCGCAAATGATGCGTGTAACGATATCATGGACGCGTCAAAAGGAAAAAGGTTCTCGATCGAGGAGTTGAAGGCATTAGTGGCACCGATCGCGGACGAGTACGGCGTCAAAAAGGTATATCTCTTCGGTTCGGTCGCCAGGGGAGATGACAATGAGGAAAGCGATTATGATTTTTGTATAGAACGCGGAAAGATCGACTGCCTGCTTACATATTCTTCATTCTGCCATGACCTGCGGAGCGCCATCGGACATGATGTGGACATAGTAACTACGAAAGGTGCTGAGGGAAGGCCCGAATTCCTAAAGACAATAATGAACGAAGGTATTGTTCTTTATGGGTAAAGATGCCAAACTGATCAATAACATACTATCGTACTGTAATTCGATAGATGAGATACTGGATGAATTCAATAGGGATGTGGAAGAATTCTTCAAAAGAGCTTCGTTTCATCTCTAGTGTTCATTCTGTGTTGAACAGATAGGTCACAATGCCGAACAGCTTGATCTGAAGATAAGGGAAAATACCCAGAGATAAATTGGGACGGTCTGATAAAGACAAGGAATGGCATAGCACATTTCTATGAGATGCAGGATAAGGACCTGATCTGGGATTTCGCAACGAAAAAGGTACAAAAATTGAGAAAAGTGTGCGAAAGGATCCTCTATGAGATGACCAAACGCTGATCCGGGAACCGTTTGCAGCCCATCTGTATCCACATAGGAGGCCCATATTGTCGCTCGCTCCTGAAAGATGCGTTCTCATCCTGTGTCATGAGTATGTGTTCTCAGGTCAGGCCATCTTAAGACCATCCGTTCCGTGTGCCGTACCATACGAGGTGTTTTATCATGGGAAACATATCTCGCGGGAGTATGAGCGGAACGCTTTCGGAAAAGGCCGGTTTCGATTACAAAAGGTACCTGGCCCTCCAATCCGAGCACATCAGGGAACGCATCTCCAGGTTCGGCGGAAAACTGTACATGGAGTTCGGCGGGAAGATGTTCGACGACTTCCATGCGTCGCGCGTCCTTCCGGGATTCGAGCCTGACAGCAAAGTGATGATGCTCACCCAGCTCCGCGATCAGGTTGAAGTTATCATAGTCATCAACTCCGGCGACATCGAAAAGAACAAGGTACGCGGCGATACCGGTGTCACATACGACCTGGAGGTCCTCCGGTCTATAGATGCATTCCGTGAGAGGGGTTTCTACGTCAGCAGCGTCGTTCTTACCAGATACAATTCACAGCATGCTGCCAATCAATTCAGGGAGAAGCTCGCCGCGCTCGGTATGAATGTTTATAAACACTACATGATCGACGGTTACCCGTCCGATATACAGCACATAGTCAGCGACGAGGGCTTCGGAAAGAACGAATACGTTATCACGGACAGATCGCTGATCGTCGTCACGGGACCCGGGAGCGGCAGCGGAAAGATGGCGATGTGTCTCTCGCAGCTGTACCACGACCACAAGAACGGCATAAAGGCAGGATATGCGAAGTACGAGACATTCCCTGTATGGGACCTTCCGCTGAAACATCCTGTCAATCTTGCATACGAGGCTGCTACCGCCGATCTTGATGACGTGAACATGATAGACCCGTTCCATCTGGAAGCTTACGGAAAGACCGCCATCAATTACAACCGCGACGTGGAGACGTTCCCGGTGCTGAACGCAATGATGGAGAAGATCTCCGGTTCCTCTCCTTACCGGTCGCCCACGGACATGGGCGTGAACATGGCGAGGTCATGCATCATTGACGATGATGTCGTCAAGCATGCATGCGAACAGGAGATAATACGAAGGTACTTCAACGCCAGATGCGCCGTCAAGGAGGGCTTCGGAAAGGACAGCTCTGTCGTTAAATTGGAGATATTAATGAAACAGGCAGGGATCTCACCGAGCGACAGGAAGGTGGCCGGGCACGTAATGAACGAGTCCGCATGCGGAAGGGCGGTCGTTGGTATAGAGTTGCGGGACGGTACGATAGTCACCGGAAAATCGTCGCCGCTCATGTGCGCATCCGCCGCGATGATACTGAACACGCTCAAGACGATAGGTAAGATAGACGATTCGATGCCGCTGATATCACCGTACGTGATAGAACCGGTAAGAGAGATGAAAACGGAATATCTGGGGAACAAGAGCCCCAGACTGCAGGCGGACGAGATACTCGTGGCACTTTCGGTCTCCGCCGCCACATCACCGGCGGCGGACGTCGCCATCAAGAAGTTACCGGAGCTGAGGGGGTGCGAGGCACACTCGTCGGTCATACTTGCGTCAGCGGACGAGCGTGTGCTCCGTAAGCTGGGGATCAACGTTACCTGTGAACCTCAGTATCTTACCGCTAACCTGTATCAAGGCGGAAAGATGTCCGAATGAACTTTCTTTATCAATGCAAATATACATTTTTCGATGACCTATGTTCACTATCAATATCAGTAAACGGCCATCATATATCATCGTGATCAGACGGTAATCTCCGACGCGGTATCTCCATTTCCCCTTAATACCAGACAATGGTTTCCCAGTGCGCCTCGGATTTTCACACCCTTCCAGATTGTTATTTATCCATTCTTTTACTTCTGCTAAGGCGCGCTTGTCCAGTTTTTTAAGATAATTCAGCCTTGGGCGTGATCTCCGCCGAAAACTTCAAACATCCAACTCCTTCCAGAGCTCGCTTATCGGCCTTGACCTCTCACCTGATTTTTTAAATTCATCGAGAGCTTCGTCACAAAGTTTT
>WQZJ01000136.1 GCA_009780795.1 Methanomassiliicoccaceae archaeon | reverse complement strand
GAACTGCCCGCCGGAGACCTCGGGTATCTGGAGCAGCGTGTGCTCGACCTGTGACGGAAATACGTTGATACCGCGTATGATAAGCATATCGTCAGAGCGGCCGGTTATCCTCTTTATTCGAGGCGATGTGCGTCCGCATTCGCATTCATCCTCGATTATCGACGTCAGGTCCTTGATGCGGTAGCGTATCATCGGCATCGCCTCCTTCTTGAGGATGGTCATCACCAGTTCGCCCCTCTCTCCGGGGCCGAGCGGCTCGCAGGTGTCAGGGTCGATGATCTCAATTATCGCTGTGTCGCCCCATATGTGGAGACCATTCTTTTCGCCGCACTCGGTGAACATGGGCCCTGATATCTCGGACGTCCCGTAGATGTCGTACGCATCTATCCCCAATTCATTCTCGATGTGTTGTCTCATGTTGTCCGACCACGGTTCGGCACCCAGTACCGCCTTGTGGAGTTTGGTATCCCTTCTGAAGTCTATGCCCATCTTCTTCGCCACATCCCCAATGTGGATAAGGTAGGACGGCGTACATGCGATCGCCGTGACGTCCAGGTCTATCATCAGTTCGAGCTGGCGCTCGGTGCTTCCGGTGCTTGCCGGAAGGACGGTCGCGCCAACTCTCTCGGCGCCATAATGCAATCCGAGACCTCCTGTGAAAAGGCCGTAGCCGTAGGAGACCTGCATGACATCTCCGTCACCGACACCGATGGAGGTCAATGCTTTCGCAAGGCTCTCTGTCCACAACTCTATATCATTCTTCGTGTACCCGACGAGAGTGGGTTTTCCGGTGGTGCCGGATGATACATGGTACCTTACCACATCCTTCCTCGAGGCGGTGAACATCTTCGTCGGGTAATTGTCGCGGAGGTCCGTTTTGTTCATGAACGGAAGTTTCGATATGTCCGAGAGTGACGTTATATCATTCGGCATCACGCCGGCCTCTCTCATCTTGGCGCGGTAGAATCCGTTAAAGTCATACAGGTTCTGAACAAGCTGTTTCAAACTTCTGTACTGCATTTCCTTTAACTTGCCTAGCGGCATACATTCTGTGTCTCGATCCCAATACATCGATTGTCCTCAGAGAGCATGTATACTGCCATTGTAATAAAATTTTGCTAACGGTCCCCGTCCCGCGCGGTATTATTTTATCCTGGCGATGTTCTCGATACCTTTGTTGGCAAGACCGACGGCGATCTTGATCATGTTCAGCATGCACGGTTCCGCAAAGAAGTCCTTTCTCTCCCGCAGTTCCGCATAGAGGTCGTTCGGGTCCTTCCCCTTCAGGTCGTTCGGTCCGCGGATACCCAGGAGATACAATCCTTTGGCGCATTTCTCGCTTACTGATGGTATCTCAGTAAGCTTTGCTATAACATCATCCTCATCAGTCAAACGATCACCTGGGTCAGCGCTTCTTCTGTATCTTTCCGTCCTTCTTGTGCGCCACGACGGACGTGCCCTGATTCTTGGCGACCTCTTTGGCGTAGACCTCCGCCTCCGCCTTGGTGTCGAAACGCTTGGTAGCCTTCGTGTTGCCCTCACCCTTTACCTGCCATCCGCCGTCCGGGTGCTTCATAACATGCTGTTTCTTTCCCTCTGCCATGTCAAGACCTCTGATGTCCGATATCGATGTGTTACATATTTAACAGTATGACCGTATCCGAACATGACCGCCTCTCGCCGGATGTTTGCGCATACATTCGGAGTGCATCCCTTATGCATATGTTCCACACGCCGAAAAAGTGTCTTCATGTGTATTCACCGATGTACCTTTTTGACGATTTGCATTTTATAATACTTGTGCGCTACGGTCTTTAAGGGGTGAAAAGGTGATCTCGTTCTGGAAGACGGTCGACGGTAAGCTGAACCGGCTAGAAGACATCGAGGATAACTGTTGGATCAACATGATAAGTCCGGACGATGTGGAGATACGCAGGATCACCGACGCCGTAGGCGTGGACCCCGCCGCCCTCAGGACCGCTTTGGACGAGGAGGAGACATCTTACATCGACACCACCGATGACGGGCACACACTCATCACGCTCGACATACCGATAGTGGACGATTCCTCGAACGTCATGTATTCAACGATACCGTTCGGTATAATTCTTACGAAGAACAACATCGTGACTGTGTGTCTGAAGGAGAACACATTATTGTCGGAGTTCGAGAACAACCCTCCGAAAGGTCTGAACACGTTCGTGAAAACGCAATTCATACTCGCTCTCATGTTGCGTGTCGCTAATCGTTATCTTCAGTATCTGAGGCAGATGAACAAGATATCCGACAGCATCGAGGAAAGGCTTTATGTCTCGCAGAGGAACAAGGAGGTCGTGGAACTCCTCGGTATACAGAAGTCGCTGGTGTTCTTCTCCACTTCGCTGAAGGCGAATCAGATAACGTTGGATAAACTCCTCAAGGGTAAAGCGATAAAGATGTCCGAGGACGACAGGGACATGCTGGAGGACGTGATGATCGAGATACGTCAGGCGATAGAGATGTCCACGATATACTCGGAGGTGCTGGCCGGTACGATGGATGCGTTCGCATCGATGATATCGAACAATCTGAACGTCATAATGAAGGCGCTTACGGTATTCACCATATTACTCACGATCCCGACGATGGTGTTCAGCTACTACGGTATGAACATGGAACCGCTGGACCTTCTGCCGTTCAACTATGTGTCATGGTTCCCGCTGGCCCTCGCGTTGATGATAGTGCTGATATTCGGGCTGTATTTCAAGAAATATCATTTCTCGAACAAATAGGATCGAACATATGATATCGAACGAACGATGTCAAACCCCTTACGTTCGCATTTTCGTCACGTTTTTCAGAGATATCTAGCCCTTGGCCGGCCTTCTAAGCCTGCTGAGCGCCATGCTTATCACTATGCCTATGAACACGGCGGCGAACGCTATCGCCATGTCCGTTGACCCATTCATCAGGTCATACGACAGCGCGGTTATCAGGATTATCGAACCGACGGTCAGACCCACTATGAAGTAATAAAGCGGATGGTGATGTCTCTCGATTATGTGCGACATCACCTTCGCAGATGCGAACATGGCAGCTATGAAACCGATCACGAACGGTATCAGATAGATCAGTATGGGCCCCAGGATGATGTCTATCATCCACAGGTACAGTCCGAGCG
>WQZJ01000135.1 GCA_009780795.1 Methanomassiliicoccaceae archaeon | reverse complement strand
TTCCAAGGTGTTCCGTCTCTCTGATCGCGCTCAAATGGGACCGTTCTATCTTACCCTGTGTCTCCGGCGACGCAAGACGTCCCATGACATGTTCGATATTGTGTTCCTTGCACCAGGTGCCGAACCTGTGTGGTACGTCATCGTCCCGTGTATATGTGAACTGCGCCCCGTGGTCCGTCAGTATCTGCTCCGGCATCCCGAACCTTCTCACCACGCCGTCCATCAATCTTATGACGGAATCCGTATCCGCTCTGCTCGTGACCTCCATCCCCAATATCATGCGGGAATGGTCGTCTAACGCCCATATAGACCATGAACCGTCATCCCATTTTTTGTAATCGAGCTGTACGAGCGAAAGGCTGTGCATCCCCTCGAAGCGCACATACGTCCTGCGTTTTCTTTTAACAGCTCTTCTCACGAATCCGGCTTTTTTGATGACCTTGTCTATCGTCCTCGTCGAGACGTTCAGCCTGGCGATCATCTTGATCTTGCATGACCCCATCCACGGATGTCTGGCCCTCAATCTTATGACGTCTTCCATTATGGCGTCCTGCACCGGACAGGAACCTTTCAAATGCCCCATCGGCAGAGAAAGGAAACTGTTCCTGATCTTCCCCTTCAAGCCGTTTGAAAGTAATCCGATGTTATACCATTTGCTTACAAAACCTCTTGACACTCCGAACCTGTCCGCCGCTGCGGAAGTGCTCATGCCATGATGTCTGGCCAGGAACACGCGGTATCTGAGGTCCATATACCTCAGTCCGGTGCGGCACTGTATCTTCAGATCCCATTTTCCCGGGTCCCTGTCGGCTCCTCGTCCGCCTAATTTATCTATCCGCTTCGCTCTATGTCTGTACGGGTTCCTCCAAACCATTGTTTTCACCAAACCTGGCGAACGAGGTCCCCGCCTTTCACGTTTTCCGTCATGAACATTGGCCGTTCTGTGCGCAGCACGGAACGGGCGTGTGTTCACGACATATGTACTTAATACAATCAGATTAATATTATATACATGCGGTACCGACCATTTTGTATAATATTTTCCATAAAGTGATAACAAAAAACATACTGGCCATTGTGTTTTTTTGATGATGATTTTGAAGGATAAAATTTTTCAAGCGAACAAAGCTTTTAATACGTTCATACAATCAGCGCTCTTACTCGGACCCAAGAGGGAATTCAATGGCAGGAAAGAAGTCGAAAGGCACGTCCCGTAAGATCAAGGACAAGTGGAAGGCAAAGGAATGGTACAAGGTGCACGCGCCCCGTATGTTCAACGAGATAGAGATAGGCGAGTCGCCCAGCGCCGACCCTAACAACCTCATCGGAAGGACGGCGGAGGTAACCGTTCAGGACCTCACCGGTGACTTCTCGAAAATGCATATAAAACTCAAGTTCAAGATAACCGGCATCGACGGTCATGCCGCTAAGACCTCGTTCATAGGTCACGAGCTCACCAGCGACTACGTGAGAAGACTGACGAGGAGAAAGAAAACAAAGACCGATCACGTTGTTGATGCGGTAACGAAGGACGGCTTCACGATAAGGATCAAACCGATGTCGATCGCCGAAAAGAGGATACAGACGGCGCAGGAGGAGGCGATAAGGCAGATCATGGGCGAGACGCTCATGAGATTGGGTACCGAGTTAACACTCTCCGAGATCGTCAGGATGATAGTCTCCGGCGAGATGGCCAAAGAGCTTTCCAAGGCATGCCGCTGCGTCATACCCGTGAAGCGCATCGAAATAAGAAGATCAGAAGTTCTCGCCATCGGTGAGGGCGACCCGGAGTCGATAATCGATGCCGTGTCCAAGTCCGCCGCCGATGACGAGGAGGAAGAGGTATCCGAGGACATCCCTGAGGATGTTGCCGAGGAAGCATCCGAAGAGGACGATTCCGAAGAGGACGATTCCGAAGAGGATGCCTCCGAGGAAGAGGAACCGGCGGAATAAGACCTCCAGAACAAACCTCTTACCAAACGAATTAAAAAACGCCGAGGTGGCTCAGCCTGGTGGAGCGTCGGACTCATAGGGTTCTGGTCTTACAGACCTCTTCCAGGGAAATCCGAAGGTCATGGGTTCGAACCCCATCCTCGGCACTTAATTCTCACAACATATCGGATATCCCGGATCATGCTCATCAATTCCTCCGGAAGTTGCTGATCACGTTGCATGACATCAAAGGTCGAGCACAGGAATAATCATAAATACGCTTATCTTGGTACTAACGCGATGAGGATAATCATCTATACCGGTAAAGGCGGCGTCGGAAAGACGTCCGTCTCCGCCGCCACCGCGAGGCGGCTGGCGGCGATGGGATACCGCACATTGGCGATGAGCACCGATGCCGCCCATTCTCTCTCGGATTCACTGGAGGTGCAGATAGGCGGCACCGTCACCAACATAGCCGAGAATCTTGATGCCTTGGAGATAGACATAATCCATGAGATGGAGACCAGATGGAAGGACATCGAGGAATACGTCAAGATCTTCATGGAATCACAAGGGATGAATGAACTGTCAGCGAAGGAGATGGCAATCCTTCCCGGCATGGAATTGATATCCGCATTGTTCCACGTGCTTGATTATGAGAGGAAAGGCGATTATGACGTAGTCGTCATGGATACCGCACCAACCGCCGAGACGCTGAGGCTCCTGAGCTTCCCGGACGTATCGCAGTGGTACATGACCCGCCTCTACGGTCTGTTCAAGAAGCTGATATCACTGGCGAAGTTCACCATAGGGCGCTTCCTCGACTTTCCGTTACCTACGACCGCTGTGCTGAAGAGCCTTGAGGACATGAACCTCAAGATGCATGAGGTAAGGGACATCCTTCAGGATCCCGAGAGGACCACCATACGAATAGTCGTCAACCCCGAGAGGATGGTGATAAACGAGACCAAGCGTGCTTACTCGTATCTGTGCCTCTACGGACTGACCGTGGAATGCCTCATAGTCAACAGGATGCTGCCTGAGAACGTGGATATGGGCTACTTCTCGGAAAAGCTCAATGAACAGAAGAAATATATGGAGATGATACACCAAGGCTTCGACCCGATGAGGATGTTCCACGCCTATCAGATGCCCACCGAGATGATGGGTCCCGAGAAGCTTGACGCACTGGCGAGAACGATATTCGGCGATACGGACCCGTCGGAGGTGTATGCTACTGAAAGTCCGATGAAATTCGGTACCGAGAAGGATC
>WQZJ01000134.1 GCA_009780795.1 Methanomassiliicoccaceae archaeon | reverse complement strand
CAATGAGTTTCACGAGTTCGAACAGCAGCGCGAACAGTATCGCGACTATTATCATGGACCACGCCGCCTGGAAGAAGGTGTACGCAACCAATATACCGGTACCGGCCACGAGACCCAACGTCAGCAGCTTGAAGAACGTGGGGTCGCTGAAGAACGGCTGTTCCACCGCCGGGTAAGTATACTTCCGAAGCACCAGGTAGATCAGCGCGAAGACCGCGCCGAACCCGATGACCGCGGAGATGATCATGTTCGAATCCATATTCCGAGTAAGTAGGGTCGGTTAATAACTGTTTCTCAGCATGTCACATCATCTTATCGTAATAATGGATGACCATGCATGACCTTTCGCATCTGCCGCACGATGTGCATCTTTCCTTATCCACCCTGAGACCGTCCTTTATCGTTATCGCTCTGCGCGGGCACGCCTTCGCGCAGATTCCGCACGATGTGCACATCTGCGACCTCAGCAGCGCTTTTACAGACCTTTCGAACAATCGTTCAGCATCCGCCGCGTTACGGGCCGTTACCGACACCTGACCGCCGCCGAATATCTTGGCCGTGCCGTACTTCGTCCTGAGCAGCGCGATCTCGAACTCCTCCGAATATCTCACATCGCCCGCCGTCCTCAGTGCGTCCTCCACGCATGAGAGGTCGCGCGTTCTCGGTATCGATACGATCGCTTCCATCGAATAACCGCCGGCGGCGCACGGGCTTGCGCCCTTCAGCATCTTTATGCTCATCCCGGTGCCTGCCTTCGGTTCCGTCCTCAGATCCATTTCGTCAGCGAGCTTCACCATCTTCGGCGGCAGCACCTTCCATCTCCAGAAGCCCATTCTCACATACTCGGCCGGTAGTCCGTGCGTTTCCGCGTAACGTTCCAGATATGATTCCCATCTGCGATGCATATCGGGATGCGTCCCCTTGGTCGTATCCCATTCGCTGGCAAGACAGGATGCACACAGGTAGCACCCGATCCTCTCCATGTCGTTCTCGTACAGCGGATTGTACGGGAGACGTTTCCACCATATGTATCCCCATACATCGGCCGCCGTCCATCCCCTTATCGGGTTGAGTGTTGTCTGATTTGGAACGAACGGGTTCTTGGACACGAAGCCTATGCCGGAGCGTGCGAACGACTCAAGTGCTCTGTTACCTTCGACTGTTATCGTCCCTTTCGGGAATCTTTCTGAAATAAGTTCGGTTATAGGTCCGAGCTTGCACACCTTGCAGCACCATCTGAAGTCCTTCGCAGGCGGTCCGAAGGTGTCGACGTTATCCCAGAATGCGTTCCCTGCATCAGCCTCGTGAAGTCTCATTGAATACGTTTCGGAGAACTTTCTGACGTATTCGACGGTCTCCGGAAATTCTATCCCCGTGTTCACGAATATGATATCCTTAAGATCCGTCGCCCTGAGCGTCACACCGAGCGCGGCGAGGGAATCCTTACCTCCGGAGAAGGATACCGTCACCTTCTCCTTTTTTCCTTTAATGTACGACCGTATGTCACTGGCCGCCTTGGATTCCATTGTCTTCAGATATTCGGTGTTGGAGGCGACGAACGTCGCCCGGTCCGATGCTGTGAACGGTATCCCTGCGGGTGAGGCGAGGTCGCGTATCTTTACCGCCTTCTCTGATATTTTTACATTCACGCTGTCCGTCAGCGCTATACCGTGGCCGGTCTTGTTCCCTTTCCGTATTATCAGCGGGTCCCCTTCGCTGAACTCGCCGGTCACATCCGTTACATCATCACCGGAGATGTTCTTTCCCTTCAGATGTCCGGACACGCTTCCAAGCGTGACTGTGTTCTTTTTTGCGGTCTGGCATATTAGTTCTGCACCAGCCTGTCTCAGTTCCATTACCATCCTGCTGCGTCTGATGTCGTATCTCAAAAGAGCGACGACATGTCCGCCGGCTATCACCTCGTCCGTTCGATCCTCCCCGGAGACCTTGTTGAGAAACATCATTCCGTCGGTAAGCGGTGATGTGCCGAAGTTCTCCGTGAAAAGCGATCTTATCGTCTCGATACCGCCGTCCATGCACGGCCGTATGTCGCCGGGGCTGTTTATCTCGAATGTGCGCGGATCGGACGAACATGATGAACATCGTTCACCCAATACCAGCGTCCCGCATGTGTCGCACCATCTCTGTACGGTCTTTCCATGCGAAACATTCCTCCGGTTCACGGTTTGCCATACAGGTCTCGATATTTGTAGGTTGGTTTTATTATGTTGAAGTGAATCACGCACCGAGGCTGACACATGAGAACGATAAACCCTGTGACGGGCGGAAGGTACAGTGCCCTTGAGTTAAGGGACATTGCCGTATCCGTTCTCGTTCTGTCGGTCGCGTTCGCGGTCATGTTCCACGTTCGCGGCAGCGAACTCGGTATGGTCGTACTTCTCTGTATGTCGGCGTTCGTCGTCTGCATGAGTTTCGTTGCCCATGAGCTTGCGCACAAGTTCGTGGCGCAGAGATACGGCGCATGGGCGGAGTACCGCATGTTCCCCATCGGCCTGATGTTCGCGCTCGTGATGTCGTTCCTCGGCATAATATTCGCGGCACCCGGTGTCGTCTACATAAGAGGGCAGATAGACAAACGGATGAACGGCATCATCAGTGCCGCCGGTCCGGCGACGAACCTGCTGCTGGGGGCGGCCGCGCTCATAGCTGCACTGATGACGACCGGTCTCGCCTCGACTGTATTCTGGATAATGGCCACTATAAACGCATTCTTCGCGATATTCAACATGCTGCCGATAACACCGTTCGACGGCTCCAAGGTCTACAAATGGAGCGTTCCGGTATATCTGGTCATGCTGGCGGTCGCTGTGGCGCTGATCGCCATAGTTCTGTTCTGGTGATCACATATACTCAGGACAGGGATATCTCAGATTGGTCAGTATCGAACCTTCCCACTGCTCTATCTTACCGGGGTTGAGTATGTTGTTCGGGTCCATCGCCTTCTTGATCTCCTTGATCGTCGACAGTGCCGTTACCCTCTCCTTCTGGAAGTCGGGTGCCTTGGCGATACCTATCCCGTGCTCACCGGTGACGGAGCCTCCGAGCGCGACCGTTGCGTCGAATATCTCGTTCACGGCTTTCTCTCCCCTTACCCACTCGTCCGCGAGCAACGGGTTCAAGAGCATCTTCGTGTGAAGGTTGCCGTCCGCCGCATGTCCGTACGTCGCGACCACGACGTTGTACTTGTCAGCTAT
>WQZJ01000133.1 GCA_009780795.1 Methanomassiliicoccaceae archaeon | reverse complement strand
CGCACACAGGACATACAGTGTCCTCCAGAACGGGCAGACCGCAAACTACGCACCACCTGAGATGATTCTTGCCCAACCGTACCGCTGCCATCGTTCCCTCGAAACATGCGCATGATATAAAGTTTGATACGCGGCCGCAGGTCGCATGCATCGTACGACCAGGACATGCGCTCCGGACGGCGGTCCCTGCGCAACTCGTCCGCGAGGGCGGGCGGGAACATAGTATATAAGCAAGGACATTATCGCCCTTTCTCATGAAGAGGGCTTCCGGCAGGTCGATGGGCGTCGACTACGCCATACGGGAGATAGTCACGCCGGCCAATGAATTGGAGAGACAGGGCAGGCGGCTGATCCACCTTAACATCGGCGACCCCAATAAATGGGATTTTGAGACACCGGAATATTTTAAGGCGGCGCTTCAGGAGGCCGTTCACAAGGTCGACAACGGCTACGGGGACTCGCAGGGAAGCCTTGAGCTGAGGGAAGCCATAGTGGAGCGCGAGAACGAGAAGCACGGCGCCAGGATATCCGCTGAGAACGTCTTCGTCACGAACGGGGTCAGCGAGGCGGCAAACGTGCTCATGGGAACGTTCCTCGAACCCGGCGATGAGATGCTCGTCCCCGGCCCCGGTTATCCGTCGTACACGCAGTACATCAAATTCTTCGGCGGCGTCCCTGTTCCGTACAGACAGAACGAGGACGAGGACTGGCAGCCAGACATAGATATGATAAGGGACCGCATCACGGAGAGGACGAAGGCGATCGTCATCATCAACCCGAACAACCCCACCGGTGCGGTGTATCCGGAGGGATCGATAAGGGAGATAGGGAACATCGCCGCCGAATATGACATTCCGCTGATATCAGACGAGGTATACGACAAGATAACGTTCGAGGGAAGGTTCTTTTCCGCCTCGCGTCTTCCGTCCGATGTCCCCCGGATAATACTCAACGGTTTCTCGAAGGTGAACCTGATGCCCGGCTGGAGGGTCGGTTACGGCTATTACATGGACGAATCCGGGTCGCTCGACGAGATATTTGAGGGCATGATGCGTCTGCTGAGGCTGCGCATATGTCCGAACGTACCGTGCCAGTGGGCCGCCAAGGCATCACTTCAGGGTCCGCAGGACTACATCACGGAGCTGGACCGCAAGCTCAAGGAGAGGGCGTCGTACACATACAAGCGCCTGAATGAGATACCCGGTATATCGGTAGTCCGGGCGAAAGGATCGATGTTCATGTTCCCAAAAATTGAGCTTACGAACTGGAAGGATGATATGGAATTCGTCCTGGACCTTCTGAGAACGGAGGGCGTGGTGACGGTCAACGGGTCCGGTTTCTGCACCGAATTCGGACTGTCGCATTTCAGAACGATAACCCTTCCGCCCATTCCGGTGCTGGAAGAGGCCTACGGTAAACTGGAAAGTTTCATGAGGAAGAGAAGGTCGGAGTGACCTTCATCCTCCTTTTTACAGCGGTTTCACGCGCTGAGGCGTTTCAGCATCTTTACCGCTACGTCCACGGCCTCGCGGCCCTTCTCTATGCGGTCGATCGCCTGCAGCCTTGTCATTCCGGGCCCCGTTACACCGAACGCGACCGGTTTGTTAAATTCCAGCGCCAGGTCCGCGATCTTACGGGATGCGTGCGATATCACGACATCGTCGTGATCGGTCTCGCCCTCGATGACCGCGCCCAGTGTTATCACAGCGTCTATATCGCGACTCTCCAGCAGCTTCTTCACCGCCAGGGGCATGTCGAACACGCCCGGCACCATTATCGTTCTCGATATCTCGACGTCGAGGAACTCTGCCTCCGATCTCGCGCGCTCTATCATCATCGACGTTATGTCGAAGTTGAACTCGGCCGCGACCATTCCAAGTTTATATTTTTTCATTCATATCACCTCTCATTCTACCGGTCCGGCGTCGCCGAACCCCTCTCTCAATCCTTTACCGGCGTTCTTCGCCAGCCTTTCCGGGTGGAACATCATGTCATAGGCGTTCCTCGCGTGCTCGCGGGACCTGTGGTCCGCGAGCTTAGCAAGTTCTCTGCCGTCAGTGGTCTCGTCCTCATGGACGAACACCTCGATTATGTGCGTGTTCGTCAGTAGCTGTGCATGTATCAGACCCTGTGACGCTTCATGCGCACATACTCTGTCCTTATCGGCAGGACCGGGCATCCCCAATGCGATCACGATACCGCATCCTTGCTCCTCTATCAGTTTCTTGCAGGCTACCGGCAAATCCTTTATCCCAGGCACGGTGCGCCGTACTATCTTGAACCCGGTGCCGATCCTCTTGAGCTCATCGATCGCCGATGCGGCCATGTCGTATCTTGCGAATGTGGTGTCAGCCACGCCGATGTTGATCATTTCTCATCCCCGAACTCTTTGACTATCCTGTCGATTATGCGCCTCGTCCCTGTGAGGTCGGCGCCGCATTCGCCCGCTCTGCGGATGTCGGCGGATATCCCCCTAGCCTCAAGCTCCGCTCTGAGTGTATTCTCATCGAACGCCTGGTCGTATCCCAGAACGATGATGTCCGGTTGTATCTCCATGATTATGCGGAACATGTCGCCGACGTTCCCTATGACCGTCCTGTCCACTGTTCTCAGTGAACTTATTATACGCGCCCTCATGGCCTCCGGGGTGACCGGTTCATGCTTTCTCTTCCGTACCGTGTCGTCGCACGCGACGACGACAACGAGCTCGTCACCCATTGCCCTGGCCTGTTCAAGATATGATATGTGACCCGTATGAAGTATATCGAAGACCCCTGAGGCCATCACGCGCACCATGCGATCACCGCTTCTTCCATGCGCTCATGATGTCGCTGCCCTCCACGAAGACGTATCCGTTCTTCAGGGCGTATCCTTTGGCCTCTTCCTTTGTCATGGCGTTCCCCTCGTCGCCGAGCATCTCGCATATGGTCGCCGAGGGCATGACGCCCGCCATGATCATGAGGGCGGTCGTGAGCTCTGTGTGACCTTTTCTGTTCTCAAGTATCTTATCGCTGGTGTTCAGCAGATGTACATGACCGGGCGATCTGAAATTGGTTCCCAGGAGTTCCTTTCTCTTGTCAGCGGGAACGTCCGCGAATATCGTCTTCACAAATTCCGAGATGGTCAGCGACCTGTCCCTGTCAGTGATGCCGGTGTACGTCCCGCGATGGTTGACCGTGAGTCCGAAGGACGATTTGGTGTCGTCGTAGGGGATGTCGGTGGGAGCCATGGCCTTCAGCAACGGATACTTACCGGTGTCGT
>WQZJ01000132.1 GCA_009780795.1 Methanomassiliicoccaceae archaeon | reverse complement strand
GTCACCAAATACTATTTTGCGCATCCGTGGCTTCCGGAACTCGGAATAGAATTAAGATACATGGACAAGACCGCTCCCGTTCCCGACAACATCGTTGTGAGTTCGGCCGAGGATGTTGATAAACTTCGTGTACCCGATATCAAGGAGATCGAGAACGGATACACGTACAAGAGACTCACCGGCGCATCGAACTACATAAAGGAGAAGCTCCCGGAGATGTTCGTTCCGCTTGCATACTGCCCGGAACCGGTGGGCTCCGCCGCGGAGCTGTGCGGTGTCGAGGAATTTCTCATGTGGACGGAGACCGAGAGGGACCTCGTCAAGAAACTGATAGACGTTTATGTGGAAACGGCGATAACAGGCGCGGAGGCACTGGCCAAGGCGTACGGAAGCGCGCTGATAAGCACCGGTTCGGTGCTTGAGAACAGTGACACCATGTCCCCTGAGACCATAAAGGACATCTCCCCTCCGGCACTGGAGAAACTTGTGAAGGGGTGTCTGATGAAGGGTGCCGGACCGCAGGTGTTCTATCATTTCTGCGGCAACCGCGCATTGGATTACGAACTGTACGTGAACGATCTGGTGATCACGCCGTTCACGATACTTCAGATGGGATATTTCGAAAGGGACCCGTTCCCTGCGGCCATTATGAAGGACAGGTTCGGAACACGCGCAACGATAATGCCGTCGGTCGATACGAAATTGTTCGTGCTCCCGTCCCAGACGAAAATATATGAACAGGCCAAGGAGCAGATACTGAACGGCCGCGACAGCAAGATGGGTTGTATTCTCGGGACGTGCTGCGAAGTTCCGCCCAACTCACATCCTGCGAACATCCATTCACTGGTAAAGGCGGCATCCGATTTCGGTGCATACGGGTCATGGTGATCCGATGTCGAAGAGCATCATTAACGGATTGGATCGCTGATATTCTGAGTTTGAGGGAAACAAGTGAACGACCCACATCACCGCATTGAAATGACCGTTGGCGATTTCAACCACCGTTAACAAAACTATATAAGTAAGATATATAATAAGGGGTCAAGGGGAAGCACTCAAAGCATTCCTGATTCACTATCACGATCACACGCCGTCGAATAGGGCGGTAAAAGTCAAGAATCGAAAACGACCTTGGGAAAAAAGGTTCGAAAAATGAAACGAGGCCGTGTTTACGGACAGATGCGGGCAAGACCTGCAGGCATCGCGAAAAGCATGCAAACCCGGAAGATAGAGAGTTTTCCCTTGCAACATCAGAGGGCATTCACATGAATAACATAGATCCCAATACAACGAAATACATGATAAAAGCAAGACTTACCGCTGACGGCATCGTAGAGAAGCCGGACGTGGTCGGCGCCATCTTCGGTCAGACTGAAGGATTACTTGGCGAGGAACTCGACCTCAGGGACCTTCAGAAATCCGGAAGGATAGGGAGGATCGAGGTCGAGGTAACGTCCAAGGGCGGGAAATCCGACGGCGTGATATACATCTCGTCCAGCCTGGACCAGGTGGAGACCGTTGTCCTTGCGTCAGCGCTTGAGACGATAGACCGCGTCGGTCCCTGTAAAGCGACGATAAAGGTGCTCGGCATCGAGGACGTCCGCATATCGAAACGCGAGAAGGTCGTCGACCGTGCGAAGGAACTTCTGAACGATCTCATAAAGCAGTCGAAGGGCACCAGCTCCGATCTCACGGACAGCATAAGGCAGAGCATCCAGGTGGAGGAGATAACCTCCTACGGAAAGGACAAATGTCCCGCCGGCCCGAACGTGAAGACGTCGGAGGCGATAATCATAGTGGAAGGCAGATCGGATGTCCTCAATCTTCTGAAGGCGGGGATCAAGAACGCCATCGCCGTCGAGGGGACGAACATCCCGCAGACCGTACAGGAACTTTCCAAAGAGAAAGTGGTCACCGCCTTCGTGGACGGCGACAGAGGAGGGGAACTCATCCTGAGGGAGCTGTTCCAGGTGGCCGAGGTCGACTTCGTTGCCCGCGCACCGCGTGCACACGAGGTAGAGGAACTGTCAACGAAACAGATAGTCAAGTGTCTCCGCAACAAGGTCCCCGGCGACCAGTACATGGAGATGAACGGACTCTCCGACGATGACGACAAGGACGATGATAACAAGCGCCGCGACCACAGACGCGAGAGACAGGGCGGCGATGATGACAACGAACGCCGCGGCAGGCGCGAGAGAGACGATGACGACGATGACCGCCGCGGAAAGCGTGAGGACAGAGGGAAGCGCGAGAGGAGGAGCAGAGAGGATCGTTTCAACTCCGAGGCAGCCGAGAGATATAAGAAGAGGGTTGTCGCCGAACCGGTAGCGGAACCGGCCGAGGATGGAGAGAAAGAGAGCGAAACGTCCGAGGAGGAGAAGAGCGAGCCCGCACCTGAGAGGCAGCTGCGCACCGAGAGGGAGAAGAGACCGCGCACCGGCGGCAGGAAGGACAGCGCCAAACAGCCGAAGATACTGTCCGCCGAGCAGGAACTGCTCCGTGACATGTTACTTGAGATGGGTTCCACGCACAACGCCAAGATATTGAACTCCGATAACGAGACAATGAGGGAGATCGCCGTGAAGGAACTGGTCGACTCCCTGAAAGATGATTCGGAAGGCATATCCAAGATAGTCTTCGACGGCGTGATATCACAGAGGATACTTGATGTGTCATCTGAGAAAGGCGTGAGCACCGTCGTGGGCACCCGCAAGGGCAACATAACCAAGATGCCCGCAGGCATCACAATATGGACGAAGGAAGACCTGTATTAAGATGACGAAGAACACCGAGACCGCCAAAAAGAAGGAGATAAGCTCCTGGGAAGACCTGGAAGGCATAAAGAGCACCGCTGAGATCGCGATACCGTCGGATCCGTTGGACCGCGTCCTCGGACAGGAGGAGGCGATAGCGTTGGCCAAGGTCGCCGCGAAGCAGCGGAGGCATCTGCTGCTCGTCGGCCCTCCCGGTACCGGCAAATCGATGATAGCTCAGGCAATCTCGCTGCACCTTCCGGCACCCAGTCACGAGGTGCGTGTCGTGAACAACCCGGAGAACCCGGAACGTCCGATACTGGAGGTCGTCGAAGAGTCCTACGTACTTGAGGAGAACATATCCAAAGCGGGCGCCATGGGCGAGTTGCTCGAACCGGAGAGGACGCCCACGAATGTCGCCGAACGTTTAGGATATCTGTGCAAAGGATGTCATAAATATTCGATTTACACAGAAAGGACGTGCCCTCACTGCAATCGATCCAAAACAGAGATGGGC
>WQZJ01000131.1 GCA_009780795.1 Methanomassiliicoccaceae archaeon | reverse complement strand
AGTGTCTTCTCGCAACATTCGCCGCATTCATAATGCTGGCGGCGGTTGTGATGCCGGCGGTTGGAGTATCCGCCGCAAAGAATCTGACACCGAACGGACTTCCGTCCGATGATGCCGCCTCCGCCCGCCATAACACATATGCGTGGTGCGGAGAGGTGTTCTCGCAGGACGACGGTAACGATTACCTGTGGGTGGGGACGAACCGCGACATGGGCGCCACCGTATTGGGTGCCTCAGCGGGCACACCCGCATGGCTGTACACCACGCTCGGCATCCCTCCGAGGGATGCGGACCAGGCCGGAAAGATATACCGTTTGAATTTGAACGACCCCAATGCGGATTGGGAGCTGATGTGGGAGGATGACCACATCAACGGATACAGGAAGATGATAATCTTCAACGGTGAGCTGTTCGTGTTCGCCGGACTGACCAACGTGCCCGACCCCCGTGTCGGTGACGAGTATTCGCTGGTCTACCGCTTCGGATCGGATGCCAAACCTATGGGCGACGATGATTTCAAAGCGCCGGACGTAGTGCTTTGGGATAACCTGTACCCGAACGGGATAGAGTTCTTCCGCGCCGCGTCCGCTGACGGCGATGATTGGCTGTACGTGGGCACATTCGACCTCAAGGTCTGGCGCATAAATGCTGAGAACCTTGCGGCAATGGATCCCAAGGAGCCTAACGTTGAGACAGTGATAGGAGAGGACAGATACGCAGGTTGGGAACTTGTTGTCAACGTCGCACCGCTCCTCGATGCACCCGGATACTGGATGTTCTACAACATTTGGGACATAATATGGTTCAACGGCAGCCTGTACGTCTTTGTCGGTTCGGCGCTGAACGTATCGCCTCTGGACGCACTCGGCGGTTTCCTTGTATACAAACTGACGCCTGACGGCGACGGCGGATGGGAAGCTGCTGAGCAGATAGTGGGCGACAGCACCGCATCACAGTACCCGGCCGGTCTCGGTATCGGGAAGCACGCCACGGCCTCGCCGTTCATAATATCGGCGGGCGGCGAGGAGTTCGTCTATGTGACGACGTTCGCCAACGGACCGTACTTCCTGGGATCACTGGCCGCGGACATGCTCGGACTGATCCCGGTACTGACGGGCGGCATGGACCCGTCATCACCGCCGTCGATCACATGGTCGTCCTTCGAGACGTTCTATGAGCCGGCGACCATCTACCGTTTCGACACGAACGACGTATGGGAGGTCGTTGTCGGTGACGATGGCAAGGCAGTTGACAAGGACGGCGACCCCGTCCCGTTCGCGCCCGGCAGCAACATGCGCGCAGGATTCTACCCGGGAACGGGTACCAACCCGTCATCCAACCAGTACGTCTGGTGGATGGCCGAGCACGATGGCAAGATCTATGCGAGCACATGGGACATGGGCAACTTCCGTGCACCCCTCCAGACGCTGATGGACACGATCTTCACGCTGGCATACGGCGACACCAACAGAGTGGCCCTCGTGACGGCCATCGAGAACCTGCAGAACAGCATCATCGCGCTGCAGGACGCGCTCGACATAGACTACGAGATATTCATGACGGAGATCGCAAGTTCACTGGCGACGGCGCTCACCGATGCGCTCGCAGGTGGTGCGGACCTGATGGCCGTACTCATACAGCTGAGGGACGACATTATGGATGTGCTGAGGGATACGTTCACGGAACTGGTCTCGACATCGGTGGACTTCTACAACGCCGTGACTGCATTCATAGGTCTGATGTCGGACACAGGCAGCGATCTGATCATGGCGACGATCATACTGATGTCGATCATGTTCACGACCCCCATGTTCGGACTGTTCCTGATGGACTCGTCCGATCCTCCGGGCTTCGGTCTGTTCTGCTCCGATGACGGCACGAACTTCTACCCGATAACCGTGAACGGTTTCGGCGACGCGACCAACTATGGCGGACGTGTGCTCATACCGAGCGAGTACGGACTCTTCGTCTTCACGGCGAACCCGTTCACCGGCTGTCAGATATGGCTGCTCGATGATGTCAAACCGGGAATATCGTTCAGCGTACCGGAGACGGTCTCGCTGAAGGTCGGCGGTTCCGTGGAGTTCATCATGGAGTCGACCGCGCTGCTCCCGCATGACCTTTGGGTCACGCTGAGCGACGGTACGGTGGCGTTAGCTGTCATAGAGTACGTAGGCGAAGCTGACGGTATCCCGACGGACTACTGGTCCGTGGTGGAGACGGTCGCCGGTCCGCTCGGTCAGATAAGGTACGTCGAGACAAGCATGGATTCCGTTCCAGTTCACCAGTACAAGGTGACGCTGACCGGTCTCCAGAAGTTCGACGGAACGCTCACACTTGCCATCGGCATAGGCGGCATGGAGCATTCGAGCTCCTTCGGCCTCAGCGTGACCGAGGATGAGCGTGAGATCGACTGGATCAAGGTCGCCCTCGCATCCGCGATGGTGGTCATCGGTGTGATAGGCATAGCCTACTTCGTCATACGCATGATAAGACCGTGATCGGAAAAAGGAGGAAGGCGACTTTCTCCCTCTAAACCATTTAACATCATTTTATTATCACTGAGCAAAGCCCTCATTGTATGCCGGTACGTGGAATGATGCGGGACACCTCTGTAAAGGATTAATACCCGTTCAGCGATGAACGTACATGGCGAAAGATAACGATAAGCCGGGAGTGCTGCACAGCTTCTTCGGCGGTCTTCTGCTCACGGTCATCCTGGTGGTGATCGTTCCCGTATTGTCTGCGCTGTTCATCGAGCCGATAGTGATAGAGGCGCTCGGTGACACGACGCTCGGCCCGCTGTCGCCGGCTATGTTGATAACTGCCGCGATGCTGCTTGTGTTCATATTGTTCATACTGCTGCTGGGCGGAGGTAAGATATTCAAGAAATACGGCGCGATAGGCGTTGTAGGTCTTGTGGCGGCGTACTGGTACATGGACAGGCTGATGGATGCCATCCTTCCGGTGGCGATCATCCTGCTCATGGTGGCCTTCACGTACTACAAGGACAGCAAGAAAGGGAACAAATGATCAAGCGGGCTCACGCCCGCTCTTTTTTATTCAGTCGATAAAAGGCCATATGTTGCGTTGTGGTTCAGATAAGTTCATCTGCTTCATGTATCACCTCATGATGCGGTGAAAAATGACAGTACCGTTCGGTTTTTCAGAGGAGCAACTTGGAGTCATCTTCCGTTACGCAGAAATAAAGAGCATTTCCTTATCTGAAGTGGTTTCTTTAATGATTGAAACGATCGAAGATGAGATGGATTCAAAACTTT
>WQZJ01000130.1 GCA_009780795.1 Methanomassiliicoccaceae archaeon | reverse complement strand
GTTCGAGGCGGTAACACTGTACAACGCCGGGTCCGCCAGGATAAATCTGAAAAATTATTATTTGGACGACGGAGAAGGTACGGTAAGATTCACCGCAGATCTCTTCGTGGACGTTAAACAATATGTCACGATCGCAAGCAACGAACCGGACGGATGGTTCACCGGCCGTACGGTCTACCTGTTCGGGACGTTCGGCATAACCGCCAAGTCATTCATTCTGGCGGATGCCGGCGATGAGGTCATGCTCAGAAGGACATCAGACAATAAGGTCCTGGACACGTTCGTGTACGGGAACGGTGATACCAAGGTGCCCGGATGGAATGGCCCCGCGTTCTCCAGGATAGCGGCAGGTAAGATGGCTGCCAGGTGCTCCGCGTTCGACACCGACACCGCGAACGATTGGGCGATATCCGTTGTCGGTCGCACTGATGAGAAAATATCATCAGATCTTTTCGATGCCGTCGTCACACCGTTCGTGTTCCCTGATTCCAAGGGCGACCCCGTCTTCCGTGCGCTGGAGAGCGCATCATCGGAAGTGCTGATATCGATGTACCTGATGGATCACAAGGATATCATCTCCCTGCTGATGATGCTTCTCGACAGAGGCGTTTCCGTTACCTTGTTGTTAGAGGGCTCCCCTGCCGGCGGTGTTCCGGATACGGAGATAAGGTACATGGGCGCACTGTATGAGAAGGGCGCAGACATCCGCATACTGAAGACGTTCGACGTCTACAAGAGGTATGACCTCCTTCACAACAAGTATGCGATAGTTGACGGAAATACCGTCATAATCACATCGGAGAATTGGAGGGAAGGCTCGTTCTCGGGGAACAGAGGATGGGGAGCGGTCATCGAGAGCGACGGATACGCGGAATATATGACAGATATATTCCTAGCCGATAGCGACGTATCACGTTATGATGTTCATAGTTTGAGAAGTTTGTATCAGAGCATACCGCCGATACTCGTTCCTCAGTATAAGGCCAGACCGCCGGCACATCATGAAAAGTTCGAAGCATATGTCAAACCGGTGATCAGTCCTGATTTCTCTATCGACTATCTCAAACAAAGGATGCAGGACGCCTCGTCCAGGATATACACGGAGCAGATGAGCGTTCAGTATGCATGGACGGACACCACAACACAATCTCCTCTGTCCTGGTCGCTGACCGCGGCCGGCAACGGCGTTGACGTTAGATTACTGGCGGATGTGACCTTCGATACGGATGGAGGAGGGGCGAACAATCACACACTCGTGTCGGTGATGGACGGCATGAACGGCATGAGGGCGAGGACCATAAGCGGAGGCGATAACTTCGGTCTGACCCATAACAAAGGTGTGATAATCGACGATACGGTATGGGTGTCATCCATCAACTGGACCAATGCCGCGTTCCTGAACAACCGCGAGACGGCCGCAGAGATACGCTCCAAGGACGTTTCAGATTATTTCGCATCATATTTCCTTTCCGACTGGGGTGAGGATACGGATGTCGTGATATCCGTGACCGTAACAGGCGGCACAGCGGGCGAGGCGGTGATACTGGATGCATCATCGAGTTCATTCCCGAGAGGGACATTGTTCTCATGGGACCTGGACGGCGACGGTGTCACCGATCGTGTGGGACTTAAGATCGCGGTACTGCTCCCGGAAGGCGTGAACGTGTGCACACTGACCGCCACGGATATCGCCGGCGAGTCGTATGTGTACGAATTCATCGTCATCGTATCTCCGAAGAACGAAAGTTCGGTCCTCGGACCATACATTAAATACGCCCCCATCCTTGCTATATTGCTGGCGATACTGGCGTTCGCAACGGTAATGAGGATGAAAGGAAGATGATGATCCGAGAGTACGAGGAAAGGGATTCCGAACGGCTGTACGAGATACTTCTCTCCTCCCTTGACGAATCGTACAGAGAGGAGATGTTCTCATTCTTCCGTATGCAATGGCCGAAGGGCCAGCTGGTGGCGTGCGACTTCGCCGGAAGGCCGGTCGGTTTCATATTTACGACGAAGGTCGACGACCGCCACGTGAGGATAATGATGTTCGCTGTTGACAGTGCACACAGGTCGATGGGCATCGGTTCGAAACTTCTGGTCGATCTTATGCGGGCAGCCATGATGAACGGGATGACGCACATATCATTGGAAGTGAGACCATCCAACATGCGCGCGATCGGCTTCTATAAACGTCACGGATTCGCTCCCACTGAGATATTGAGAAGTTATTACAACGACGGCGGCGACGCCGTCAGGATGGACATGATCCTCAATTGAACATCTGGTCGCCTATGTGCTCATTATGCATATAGTACGGTGACTTCTCCTTCTGTGATTCGGAGACATCCTTGGACAGTCCTTTCATGTACGATCCGTACTTGTCCTTGATCTGCTCCTCAGCGGGTCTTGAACGTTTTATGGCGCGTTTGATGTGGTTCACGTCGATGAGCTTTGCATTCTCCATCGTCGCTATGTCACCGGCCGCCCTTATCAGACCGCCCAGCTCCCTCAGGCGGAGCGTGAGGCCGGTAGGATGATTGTCAGCCTTCGCTCTTGATTTTCCCTCATCGATTATCATCTCCACCGCAGCGATGGTCGCGTGCGGGATGCGGCCGTCCATCTGTATCTCCTGGGCGACGAACTGTGCATATCTTGCACGATTTCTCGGAGTGTCCGGCATCACGGTATCTATGAGGACCTCATAACCGCCGCCGATGATCCTCGACCTCAGCGGGGACAGGATGTTCTCCAGGTCCTGTATGTTACATGCTGCAACAAGAATGAAGTCGCAAGGTACACTGTCCACTTTAACACTTGCGCCCGCACTTTGCGGGTTGCGCCCGGCTATCGGGAACTTGTGATCCTGCATCGCGGTGAGTATGAATCTCTGCAGATTGCCGAGATGGGATATCTCATCTATGAACAGAACGCCCTCATGCGCCTCGTGGATCGCTCCGGCGACCACCCTCTCGTACGCTGGCGTGCCAAGATTATTGTGACCTCCGTACGGATCGTGGCGCACATCGCCCAGAAGCTCCGTCTCCGATGCGCCGGTGGCGAGTATGAACGGATTACGGTCGAGTTTCACCAATATCTTGCGGTTGGATGTCTTGTCGAGCTCACGTCTCTTCTCAAGGGTCTGCTGGTCGAGCATGCGTATCTTGTCGCCGGCGCGTTCGAAGACTATCGTCTCCTCGGAACCGTCGTTGTTCCTGCGCGACGTTGTTACTCTCTCCTTACCGATCGACACCTGCGGCATAGCATTTTCGAGCATGCTTCCGAGAAGGTCCC
>WQZJ01000129.1 GCA_009780795.1 Methanomassiliicoccaceae archaeon | reverse complement strand
TGACCGCGGACGAGGAGTTCATACCGTCCGCGATCGCTGCCACGGCGACCGGTTCGCTGCCGCAGACCACGGATGCGCGATCAGCCAATGAACTGTTCTCGAGGATGCTCGGTTCCATCGCCACCGACTGCGTTGCCGCCGGTGCATGGATGGTAGGTCACATCAAAGCGAACGTGAGATCGAACGGAGAATTACTATCGATAAGCTCCACCACCGTTGACGGTAACGTACGGAGGCGTTACGAGTTCTCATCGCCCGTGAATGATTATTCGATGACCGTCAACGTCATAGTGTACGGAACGGAAAGACGCAGGACGGCCGAGATACTGGCAGACAATATCGGAAGGGCTTTGGGTGACATCGAGATGAAGATACACTCCGAGATAGGATGTGAGGACCCCGCATGCCGGGACCCCGCATGCCGGGACGACGGCCACGACCGCATCATACGGATATCGTGACCTATACCTTCTTCACGACGCCCACTTTCTTCCTCGTCTCTTTGCCGGGACATTCCATGCTTATGCATTCCGTCCTGCCGGCCATCGACACCACGGGGGAACTGCAATGTTCGCATTTCACATCGGTCGGCGTTATCATCCCGGTGGGCCTGAGCGGATACGTGCGGTCGCAGTCCGGCCATCCGGAGCAGCCGGCGAACCTTCTGCCGGCCTTGGAGTACATCATTCTTATCCGGCCGCCGCATGACGGACACTCGCCTATATCACTGACGGATGTGTTGCTCTCGCACTTCGGGTCTATGCACAACATCTGCGGAGGAGAGCCTTTTCTGATTATCCTGAGCTTCGGCAGACCGCAGGTACCGCAGGTCTCTTCCGTGGTCTGTATCATGGCGCCTCTGGGCATGGGATACGCGCGCGTGCATTCAGGGTAGCCGTCGCATCCTATGAAGTTGCCCTTCTTCGACCGTTTGATCGATATGTTGTTACCGCACGCCGGGCATGTGCCGATGTGCTGCTGCTCCCTGAGCGCGGAACGTATCTCGTTGCCCATCTCGGCGCCCTCGGTGTTCATCTTCGAGGCGACCGCGTGCAGCACGTTCTGGGATTCCTCGACCACTGACGGCAGGGTGCGCTCCCCCAGTGATATTTTCAACATATCCCCTTCGAGCCTGGCGGTCATGTCCGGTTCCGTTATACCGCCGCCGTGCTTCTCCAGCGATCTTGTCATGGCGATGCCCACGGGCGTCGGTATAAGGTAGTTGCCTTGAACGTAGTTACGTGAGAACAGTTTGCCGATGATGTCGTGCCTGGTGCTCTTCGTCCCCAGATTGAGGCGGTCCATCTCCTGTATGAGCGAACCCTGGTTGTATCTGAACGGAGGTTTGGTCTGCGATTCTTCCTGTTTGATAGACCTTATCTCCACTTCAGCGCCTTTCTCCAACTTGGGAAGGCTGCTGTCGCCCATGCTCAGGTACTTACCGTAATACTTCTTCCATCCGGCCTTCATGAGAACATATCCGGACGATGTGAACATCTCCCCGTTCACGTCTATGGCGCATTTGGTTATCTCCGATTCCGCGTTAGGGGCGAGCGTCGCCAGGAACCTTCTGAGTATGAGTTCGTATAGCTTCCATTTGTCGCCCTTCATCTTCTCGGACGTGGCGGATGCCGTCGGATATATCGGCGGATGGTCCGTCGTTCTCCTCTTGCCCCTGGACGGCATGATGCTCTGTTGCGAAAGTACTTCATTGACCTCGGCAGCGAGGTCCGATTCCCTGAGTTTCTCCAATACTCCTCTGAGGCTGAGGCTCTTCGGGTACTCGGTGTTCTCCGTTCTCGGATATGATATGTAACCGCTTGTGTAAAGGTCCTCGGCGATCTTCATCGCCGCCGCGGGAGGTATGCCGATCTTGTTGGCCTCGACCTGCATGGCAGTGGTGTCGAACGGCGGAGGGCGGTACTCCTCCTTCATGGAGACATCGTATGATACGATCGTTCCTTTCTTCACCTCATTGCATCTTTTCAGGGCGGCATCGCATTCATCCTTGTTCCAGAAAGGATTGCCGTCATGTTCCCCTTTGAACGCGAGCATCCCGAACTTCCCGTCTATCCTCCAGAACGGGACGGGTTTGAAACTCTCTATTTCCCCGTGGCGGTCCACCAGCAGCTTCAGCGTAGGGCTTTGCACCCTGCCGACGGACAGGAAGTTCTTCCCCACCTGTCCGGACGACAGTGAGACGCTCCTGGTCAGTACGGCACCCCAGGCCAGATCGATGACCTGTCTTGCCTCCGCGGCATCCGAGAGACGCACATCCGGTTCGGTGAGCGCAGAGAACGCAGCCTCCACCTCGCCCTTGGTCAGTGCGCTGAACTTGGCGCGTTTCACTTTCGTCAGATCCGCACCGGCGGCGCGAACGGTCTCCAGTCCGATGAGCTCCCCCTCACGGTCGTAGTCCGTTGCGATTATAATTTCGTCAGAACTTTCGGAAAGACCGCGTATCGCGTCCAGGGTGCTCTTCGCGCGGACCGTTTTGACGTGAGGCGCGTACACAAGGTCAACAGGCGAACTCCCTGACCAATCGTTGAACTCCTCCGGATAATCCAGTTCGAGTATGTGACCGCGGAGACTGACGACGCTGTACTCATCATCCCCGACGCTGAACGTTATGATGCTTGCGCCGCCGTGACTCCCGGTCTTGGTCTTTCCGTCGGAAAGTATCGTGGAGATCCTGCGCGCGGCGTTCGCCTTCTCAGTGATTATCAGTTTTCTCATTCACGTGTCGAAACGCTACGCATTATAAAGCATTGTCGAATGTCCGATCAGTGCCGGTGCCCCACATGATGCATGTTGCCGGTGGAAGGGGACACCATTGTAAGCTTTCCTCTCAGAACTCCCTTGACAGCGGTTATCTCGTCCGTCAGCTCCTTCAGATCGCCCAGCGGACCGCTGACCAGGAGCATCTCCATGCACCTGTCGTGGTCCAGATGAACATGTATCGTGGTGTTTATGCTGTGACCGCGGTCGTGCTGCAGATTCATCAGCTTCTCTTTCACATTTCCGACGGTATGGTCATAGATCATGACGATTATGCCGACCATGTACTGGTCCGGGTTCTTCCATTCGTTCTCGGCCAGCGCATCCCTCACGAGGTCACGTATCGCCTCCGATCTGCTGACGTACCCCTTCTTCATGATAACATCATCGAATTCTTTGAGCAGTTCCGGTTCCAGGGATACACCGATGCGGGTCACGCCGTCCATGACCTCCCTAAAGGGGAGCACGGATATTATCTTATCTTCCGTGCGGCTAATGGGAAATCATCGATCCCTTTCTTTTATAGAAATCAGTTCTTCTAATATCTACGTG
>WQZJ01000128.1 GCA_009780795.1 Methanomassiliicoccaceae archaeon | reverse complement strand
TGCGCGGGGGTAGTCAAGCCTGGCCAACGGCGCAGGACTTAGGATCCTGTCCTTAGTGGTTCGAGAGTTCAAATCTCTCCCCCCGCACCATGTCATGCCTATCTTTCGATGCGAGCGGTCCCGCATTAATGGTTTAAAGCTTTGTGAACCTATATCCGCTGGCGGAGGTTTGGTTTGGGTCTCACGGAACTTACGATATTGGCCGTGGCCGTGGCCATGGATGCCTTCGCGGTATCGATATGTCTTGGCCTGAACATGAAAAGGGCAACTCTCAAAAATGCTCTGACCGTAGGGCTGTACTTTGGGTCGTTCCAGGCGGGGATGGCGCTCATCGGTTATTTGGCGGCGGGCCTGTTCGCCGGCAGGATAGAGGCGTATGACCACTGGATAGTGTTCATCCTGCTCTCGTTCCTGGGCGTGAAGATGGTGATCGGCGGCCTGCGGAAGAAAGAAGAGAATGACGAGGAGACGTCCCTGCGTCCTGGAAGGATGCTGCCCTATGCGGTGGCGACCAGCATAGACGCCTTGGCCGTAGGCGTCTCACTTGCTTTGATCGCAAGCGGTGCCGTATCTGCTATAGTCCTTATCGGCATCGTGACGCTGGTGCTTTCGATGATCGGAGTGAAGGTAGGAAACCTATTCGGAATGAGATTCCGTCCGGCGGCCGAGATCGCCGGCGGCGTGATACTGATACTGATAGGTACGAAGATACTGCTGGAGCATACCGGCATCATATGATACATCGGAACGCTCAAACGGACATCAGTTAGGCCATCTGGGCATCTTCTTCAAATAATTGTCAAAATTGTCGTGTCTGAGTTCCTTCTTCACGTACGTTTCACTGACGGTGCCCGGCTGCAGGCTCATCTTACCGTCCTTGATCAGTTTGGATGCCTTCTTGGCAAGCGTTTCCGATATCGTGTCCTTCCGGCGCGGTTCGGGAGGTGCCATCGGCCCCCATGACGCTTTCCTGTTAAAAGCAAAAGGCTCGGTCATCTGCTTCTGCTCGTCGGCGATCTCCATCATCTTTTTCACAATAGGGACCTCCGGACCGTCCCTGACCATCCTCACGTAAACGTCAAGGGTCCTGCGCAGCGATTCCACAGAGTCTTGATCGTCACTCCCGTTCCATTGTGATAGTACGTGACTGGCACGATCCTCTATGAACTCGGCACTGTACGGCCTGGAGGGGTCTATCTGCATGTACTCGCAACCGATCAGGTGGTTCTTGAACATCTCCCAATCGTTTATTATGAAATATGCGGCACCTATCGCAGGAAATACCATTGTCCGTCCCTTCAATGGCGTAGATAATAACTTACTAGATAATGATTTTGAAAAAAGGCATCAAAATATCGAAAAAATAAGAGGTTTGTGGGGAGCGTTCAGTTCCTGAACGCTATCGAGTATTCCATCGTGTTCCCGCCGAAGTACTTCATGCAGAACTCCGCCGTCTTCTTGGGAGGGAACTCCCTGCACGAGAACACATCTATGAACGCCCTGTTCGTTATGTCCGCGAAATGTCCGGATATGAGCGATGTCTCTATCAGCTGCACCAGAGAGTATCCGGCCACCTTCTCGTTCTCACCGAACTTCACTACCACGGGGTCACCGAATCTCTTCATGTTGATATATTCCGCGAGATCAATGGCAAACTGAGTGATCACTTCTTTGCTAGTGATCTTCGCGGGGTCGCATCCGCCGATGTCCACTGACACCATAAGGCCCCATTCGCCGTCGTTCCTGTAGCGATCCATGATCGCCTCGTCGTTCATAAGTTCCCCTGACCTAGGACTCATACTGTACACTTTACATCACCATCGTATAAGCGGTGGTTCCGCCTTGAAAGTATATCGAGACGTAGTATTTCAAACTGTCCCGCCGACATGTTAACAACGCATATCCCATCATGTCCTCGGATACACTGATGGATGTGTTATAATCGCGGTCGGCGGGCTCGTTCGGATATATTCTTCGAGTTACGATGTCAGCCTTCGATGCCTTTTCTCGCATCCACGCCCTTGTCGAACGGATGTTTGATCTTTCTCATCTCGGTGACCAGGTCCGCATACTCTATTATCTCGTCGGGTGCGTAACGACCTGTGAGCACGATCTCGATGTTCTTCGGGCGGTTCTTCAACATCTCTATGACATCTTTGACGTCAATGAGCTTCCAGCCGGTCGCCGTGTTTATTTCGTCCATTATGAAAAGATCGTACTTTTCGGAGTATATCATCTCTTTCGCCGTCTCCAGCGCCTCATATGCGACCTTGCCGTCCTCCTCGGTGAGGTTGTTCGGATCCAGCAGATATTTCGGTCCGCGCGATATGAGAGTGAAATTGTCCAAAACCTTTGACATCTCATATTCACCGCCCTCCAGCTCGTGCTTCATGAACTGTATCATGCCCACTGAGAGCCCCGTCCCCATCGCTCTCAGCGCGAGCCCGAGCGACGCCGTCGTCTTCCCCTTGCCGTTGCCCGTGTACACCTGCACCAGCCCTAATTCCTTCTTTATCTTCGCGTCCAGAGTCATACACGTAGTGTATGCGTCCCGGATAGATAAACTTCATTCCGTAGATGTTATAACGATGTTCTGTATTGTCTGCAGAGTGATATCATGACCCTCGGATCCGATGTATATTTCACAGGCCTCAGGACGAGGTCGGGTGACGGGCTGCTCTCAAAACTCAAGAGACTGGCGTACGCCGCGGGAATCGGAAGAATCGAGATGAACAGGAGGTTCGTCGCTATCAAGGTGCACTTCGGTGAACCTGGGAACCTGTCGTACCTGAGGGCCAATTACGCGAAGGTCATCGCGGACATCGTACGTGAGAAAGGGGGCATCCCGTTCCTGACGGACTGTAGCACACTGTACGTCGGAAGGAGGAAGAACGCCGCCGAGCATCTCGAGGCGGCATATGAGAACGGATACAATCCGTTCACGACCGGTTGTCATGTGCTCATAGGCGACGGTCTGAAAGGGGATGACGACGTCGACATCCCGATCGACGGGATGCGTCTTAAGACCGCCAAGATAGGGAGGACGATAGCGGATGCGGACATCATCATAACGATGACGCACTTCAAATGCCATGAGCTCACCGGATTCGGGGGGACGATAAAGAACCTCGGGATGGGTTGTGCATCGCGCCGCGGCAAGATGGAACTGCACAGCGCCGGCAGACCGTCCCTGGACGCGGACAAGTGCAACGGATGCGGCGGCTGCGCGGAGAGCTGCGCACATTCTGCCATAACCGTGAGCGAAAAGGCGAACATCGACGACAGCAAATGCGTCGGATGCGGCAGATGCATCCCCGCATGTGCGTTCGACGCCATATACGCGGAGTTCGACAACAGCATCAGGGACGTGTGCGAACTGACCTCTGAATACGCGTACGCGTCCG
>WQZJ01000127.1 GCA_009780795.1 Methanomassiliicoccaceae archaeon | reverse complement strand
TAATCAGCAGGCCGGGAGTTCGAATCTCCCCAGTGGCTCTATCCCTTTATCGTCGATTCCGCGCTCTGTATGCATCTTGTGAGCACCGAGTACGCATCTATCATGTCCGACTCCTTCACTATGAATATCGTATCGGTATGACAGCTCACCGTCTCCTCGATGTTTATACCGGCGTCCGACAGATTGGTTATGAGGTATGCGATCACACCGCTCGTGTCCACTATGCGCTCCGGGCTCTTCACCGCTATCTCCACAAGGTTCTCCCTTATCTTGATGACGTTGAACTTGCCGACGGTGTCCATTATCCTGTCCTTCAGGTTGCGGTCGGCGATTATCGTCACCGCCGATGCGCTCTGGACCACCTGCATCACGGAGTTCTCGTTCCACAGGTCCTTGAATAGGTTGTCCATCTTATGGAGCACGGTCCAGTCGTTCTTTGCAGTGACTATGCATATCTTCGTCCTCATCTCCAGGCGGCTGTCCTTGAGTATCTTGAGGACGTCCTTCTCATGGTCGGATGTTACCGACAATTTATCAGCATAGCGGCGGCAGGCGATCATGAGCGCCTCCTCGTTCTCTATGCCCAGGTCCTTCATTATCAGTCTTGCCAGCGACGAATAGCTGACAAGTCCCTTTGAGATACAGTCCTTTATGCTCGGATGTGCGTCAATGTATGATCTTGTCTTCTCCGCGAGACTCTCTTTCGAAGAACCTTTGGCCATGTTCATCTATAAGAGCTACCACTATTTATGTCCTATTACAGACAAAAAAAGTTTCGTTTGTATCTTATCGGTACTTAGTTGTATCACTACAGGAAGTCCGCCAATATCTTGGTGAACCTTTCTGCCTCCTCATCCTTGAGTATCAGCGGAGGTATCAGGCGCACCGTGTTCAGATGGCAGACGTTCACAAGCACCCCGTTGTCCAGCGCATGTTTCTGAACATCCTTCGCGTGTTCCTTCATCTCCACACCTATCATCAGTCCGGCACCGCGCACCTCTGTTATATCGTCAACACCGGTCTTGATCAGATCGGATATCCACTTCTTTCCCAGCGCCTTCGCACGAGAGACCAGTTTCTCACCCTTGATTATATCGATCGTAGCCGACGCGGCGGCGCATACCATCGGATTTCCGCCGAACGTCGTTCCGTGCGTACCGGGAACGAAACATGATGCTATCTCCGGCGTGGATACCACCGCGCCTATCGGCGCCCCTCCGCCCAGGCCCTTCGCCAGTGTCATGATATCTGGTATCACCCCGTAGTTCTGGATACCGAACCATTCGCCGGTGCGGCCCATCCCGGTCTGCACCTCATCGACTATCATCATCGTCCCGTTATCGGTGCATACATCACGTACTGTCTTGAAGAACTCCTCTGACGCTGTTCGAACGCCGCCCTCCCCCTGTATCGGCTCCAGTATTATCGCTGCCGTGTCCTTGGTCATCTTCGATTTGAACGACTCGGCATCGCCGAAGTCGAAATGATCATAGCATGTGCCCATCAGCGGTTCGAACGACTGCTGATATTTCGTCTGCCCGGTGGCGCCCAGCGCCCCGGCGGTGCGGCCGTGGAACGAGTTCAGTGCCGATAGTATGCGTGTACGCCCTGTGAAACGGACAGCGAGCTTCAGCGCACCCTCGTTCGCCTCCGCGCCGCTGTTGCAGAAGAGCGTCTTCGTCATCCCCTTCGGTGTGACGGACGCCAGTTTCTCCGCCGCGTCCGCCTGTTCCTTCACGTGATACAGATTGGATACATGCGCAAGACGGGATATCTGCTCGGACACCGCGGCCACCCATTTCGGGTGTGCGTAGCCGATCGCGTTGACCGCTATGCCTGATACCATGTCCAAGTAGCATTTGCCGTCCTCGGTGTATAAGTATGCACCATTCCCGTGCGTGAAGCACAGGTCCCCGCGGCCGTAATTCTGAAATAAATATTCCGATGTCTTCTCTTTGGTGTTCATTCGTATCACTTCGTTATAAGCGTCCCGTGAGGTTTGCCGTCCATCACTTCCGAGACTATTGATTTTTTGTCCTTACCGTTGACCATGCGTACCGCGCTCACACCGGAGAGGACCGCTTCGCGGCATGCCTCGACCTTGGGTATCATCCCTCCGGATATCATTCCGGCGGCGATCATATCGTCTATATCTTTCAATGTCGCCTTGTCTACCTTAGATGCCGCATCGTTAACGTTCCGCAATATGCCTGGCACATCGGTTATCAGTATCATTTCCTTGCAGCCGGCAGCGGCGGCTATGCCCGATGCGACTGTGTCGGCATTCACGTTCATGCGTATGCCCGCGGCATCGGCACATATCGGATATATCACCGGCGTCACGCCGCGTGAGATCATATCCCCTATGTGAGCGACGTTCACCTCGCTGACCTCTCCCACGAGGCCCAGGTCCACCGTTACCGTCACGTCACCGTCCTTCATCTCGAACGGTACCTTCTTGACACATATGACGGTCCCGTTCTCATGGCCGGGCATGCCCTTCGCCTTCACGCCGGCCTTTTTCAGCGAATCTACGACATCGTCGTTCAGCGCCTTCAGTACCTCGTCCGCTACTTTCAGAACAGCGTCATCCGTTATCCGCAGTCCCCCGACCTTCTTCGTCGTCATACCGCGCTTCTCTATCTCTTCCGTTATCTCCGGACCTCCGCCGTGGACGAGTATGATCTTCGCTCCCTTTCCCGTGAGATATGCTATCTCTCCGGAAAGGCGGTCCAGGTCCTCCTTGCCGCGTATGGCGTTCCCGCCGAATT
Source organism: Methanomassiliicoccaceae archaeon (assembly GCA_009780795.1). Lineage (GTDB taxonomy): Archaea > Thermoplasmatota > Thermoplasmata > Methanomassiliicoccales > Methanomethylophilaceae > Methanomicula. Next base: position 639 of record WQZJ01000127.1, on the reverse strand, counting down.
TGAGCAGGTAAAGCATACGATCACGTCGCGTATTCAGCATTTATGCGAACGTAGTCATACGTGAGGTCGCATCCCCATCCAACTGCGGATTCGTCGCCCATGGCGAGATCCACCACTATCGTCACTTCCTTGTTGTCCATCGCCATCCGGACGACCTCGACGGAACGTTCTTCCTGGAAGACGGGTGCGCCCGAATCGAGGATGGGCACTTCCATGTCCCCTCCCTTGATCGTCAGACGGACGTCCTCTATATTGAATTTACAGTCGCTGTTACCGAGAGCCATCATTATGCGCCCGTAGTTCGGATCGGCGCCGAATATTGCGGATTTGACGAGAGGCGAGTTCAGTATCGACATCACGGCCGCGCGGGCATCCGCCTTCGTCTCTGCGCCGAGTACCTGTACCTCTATCAGCTTCGTCGCCCCTTCCCCGTCCACCGCCAGCATCCGTGCGATATCGGTCATCACCTTCTGCAGTGCCTGTATGAAGTTCTGGTCATCGTCAGCACATTTTCCGCCTGCCTTTCCGTTGGCGAGCAGTGCGCACGTATCGTTGGTGGATTGGTCACCGTCGACCGTGGCCATGTTCATTGTGTCATCGAGTATCTCTCCCCAGGTCTTTCGGAAGCCTTTGGATAGC
>WQZJ01000126.1 GCA_009780795.1 Methanomassiliicoccaceae archaeon | reverse complement strand
GTACAGATATCTTGAAGGTCAGCGTCCGAGATTGAGGATCGCTGAGATGGGATTCGACATCTGATGGTGATTAATTTGAGTGACTGGGTATGCGGTGATCTTTCGGCGGCGGAGGCCGCATCCGATAAAGGTCTGTGTGACCATTGCCTCGGACGCCTCTTCGGAAAGTCCGGGACGGGGATGACGAATGCGGAGAGAGGACGCATCATCAGAGATGCACTGAGAACTAACGGCATCCCGTCCGAGGCGCCGGATATGTGTTCCCTGTGTGAGGATGTCTTTGACGTTCTGGACAGATTCGCAGAGGCGGCCGCCGAGGCCATAATGTCCGTGGAGTCCGATAATTTTCTGATAGGTACGCGGGTCGATCCTGAGATATCCGCCAAGGAGGAGGCCTTCTGGGAAGAGCTGGGGACCGTTGACGCGGAGCCGCTGAAGGCTGAACTGAACAGGGAGATCGGTAAGCTGACGGTACCGCTCGTGAACCGTTCCGTAGAGTTCAAGAACCCGCAGGCGGTCGCCTGTGTGGACACAAGATTCGCTGATGTCACGTTGAACCTGGCGCCGGTGTTCATCTACGGTCGTTATAACAAACTGTCAAGGGAGATACCGCAGACCGTATGGCCGTGCAGGATGTGCAAGGGCAAGGGATGCGAAAGATGCGGCGGCATCGGAAAGATGTATACGACCTCCGTGCAGGAGGTCATCGGGGACATCGCGCTGAACATGTTCGGCGGAAAGGAACATTTCATGCACGGCATGGGGCGCGAGGACATAGATGCGCTCATGCTCGGGACGGGACGTCCGTTCGTGCTCGAGATCAGTGAACCACGCAGACGCAACATCGATCTCGCTGAACTTGAGAAGGCGGCGAACCTCTCAGATATCGCTAAATTCAACGGTCTGTCGTACACCGGACGTGAGACTGTGAAGATCGTCAAAACAGCGGCCCCATCTAAAACATATAGGGTGAAAGTAAGGGCATATGGGAAAGTTAATAAAGAAAGAGTAATTGAGGTAGCCCAATCATTCAGGAATCTCTGTATTGACCAGAGGACTCCCGCGAGGGTCGAGCACAGACGTGCCGACCTCGTGCGGAACAGAAAGATACTCTGGGTCGAGGCGGAGCCGACGGGCGATGAGACGTTCGACCTGACCCTGGAAACGGAGTCGGGCACATACGTCAAAGAGTTCGTGTCGGGCGACGAGGGCAGGAGCAGGCCTAACTTCTCCGAGGCCCTCGGCGTTCAGTGCCGCGTGGAGGCTCTTGATGTGTTGGCGATCAACGATCACGAGGTAATCAGATGAAAGCATCAAAAGGCACAAGGACAAAGACCCGCTCGCTTCTTTCCAAGAAGCCCAGGGCACGCGGCCTTTCACCGATAACAAAAGGATTCCAGGAGTTCGAGGAGGGAGCGAAGGTCAACATAATCATCGACCCGAGTGTCCACAAGGGCATGCCGTTCTCCAGGTTCCACGGGCTGACCGGCGTAGTTGTCGGGCAGAGAGGGGCGGCGTATGAGGTCAACGTCTACGACGGAAACAAATTGAAAATGGTAGTGGCTCGTCCGGAGCACCTAAAAAGAAACGAATGTTAAAAGTGATGACAATGGCTGAGAGGTACGTAGGTCTGTCCGAGGTCAAGGAGTTGCTTGACTCCGAGAGCGGTGAAAAGGAATTATGCATAGCGCAGAGATCGGCGTTGGAACATTCTCAGGCATTGGTAACGTTATCGGCCGCCGATGTCAAGGCACTTACCGCAGAGGTTCGCGGGTTGAGCTTCATGACAGAATACGCCGCATACAAGATAGGCGACATACTCCCGAAGTACCCGGAGGACGTCCGTGCGATATTCGCAAAAGAGAGAGTTAACCTCTCCGCCGAGGATATCAAACAGATAATAGAAATAGTGGGAAAGTATCTTTGAGTGTTGCGCACGGAGGGAGCTCGGATGGAAGAGTACGCACACATATTGGATTATTTGGCGCAAGGTCTGCCCAGCGGCGGCTACGCTAAAAGGGAGCCGTTGTGCTATGCGGTCGGCGAGGAGGAGTTCAAATTATTCGAGCTCATACCGAAGGCGAACGCCGCCATTAACATCGGCGACCGTGTCTACATAGGCAAAGAGGCGAACATGCGCACACAGGTCGACCACATCAAAAGGCGTGTGGGCTTCGATGAACTTACCAATGCCGCGAAGGCGGAACTCGATTTCATAGTTCTCGACATCGTTATGAAGGATCAGAAGAGATTCATACGGTTCTACAACGAGGCGGAGGCCATCTCCCTGAGGAAGCACATGCTCGAAGAGCTTCCTGGGCTTGGCAAGAAGACGCTCATAAGCATACTGGACGAAAGAAAGAAAGGCGCGTTCAAGGACCTCGCGGAACTTGGCTCACGCGTGCCGCTGCTTAAGGGTCCTGAGAAGCTCATCGTGAAACGCATAGTCCTCGAACTGTCGGACATGACGCTGAAGCACTATATCTTCGTCAGATGAACCGCAATGAAACGTCAAGGCTCATCGAACGCCGCAACATAAGGCCTAAGAAGAGCAAAGGTCAGAATTTTCTCATCGATGACCGTGTGGCACTGCGGCAGATCGGCTTCGCATCCTTGAAGCCGGACGAAAAAGTACTGGAGATCGGTCCCGGATTAGGGATGCTGACCGAGAAACTGGCGGACGTCTGCGGTGACGTTACCGTGATAGAACTGGACGAGAAACTGGCCGATCACATTGAGAGCGAGTTCGGCGATCGGATAAAACTCATCCGCGGGGACGCTCTCGACGTACAGTGGCCGGAGTTCGGTAAATTTGTAAGTAACCTTCCGTACAGCATCTCCACGCCCGTGATATTCAAACTACTGGCTCATGGTTTTGAGAAGGCAGTGGTGATGGTCCAGAAGGAATTTGCGGAACGTATGGTCGCGGGCCGCGGGGAGGTCGATTACTCCCGACTTACAGTGAACGTCTATTACCGCGCCGAATGCCGGATACTCGAGAATGTGCCGGCATCCCGTTTCAAACCGCGGCCTAAGGTGGACTCCGCGATCGTGGAGATCGTTCCGAGGCCTGCACCTTTCACCGTGAAGGATGAGAGCACTTTCTTCGATGTTGTGAACGCCGGTTTCCTGCACAGGAGGAAGAAGATACGGTCGGCGCTGAGAACCGAGGGTATCGTCATCCCGGAAGGTGCGGACGTGCCATTCCTGGACGACCGCATGGAGATCCTGTCCCCGGAGGACATAGGCGTACTGGCGGATGCGGTGTATGATGTGTTGGTCACAATGAAAGATATAACCGATGACACCTATCCTTAGTTATGCAGATTGGGATCGTAGGCAAACCGAACGTCGGCAAATCAACGTTCTTCGCAGCGGCGACGATGGCGCCGGCGGAGATCGCGAACTATCCGTTCACGACGATCCAGGCGAACAAAGGGATCGCATACGTCAGAACTCCTT
>WQZJ01000125.1 GCA_009780795.1 Methanomassiliicoccaceae archaeon | reverse complement strand
TCGACAAAGGTATCGAAATAACGGAGATCACCGGGCCGGGTGCCGAGAGCATACCGAAGGACCCCAAGCAGAACTCCGTCGGCATAGCCGCCGCGGCTGTGCTGGAAAAGTGCGGTGCCGATATCGGTATCGAATTGAGGATCAAAAAAGGGATAAGACCGTGCAGCGGGATAGGCTCATCGGGTGCATCCGCCGCGGGCGGGGCATACGTCGCCAACGCTCTGTGCGGCGAGGCGCTCAGCGACAACCAGACCATATTATGTGCCGCTTTGGCGGAAAGCGTGACGTCCGGCGGATTACATGCGGACAACGTCGCGCCGTGCATTCTCGGCGGTTTCACCATCATCAGATCGTACGAACCGTTCGAGGTCGTTCGTATAGAACCGCCGACGGACCTTGGGATCGTTATTGCGATGCCCGATGTGCTCGTTCCCACGAAGGAGGCGAGAGCGGTCCTTCCGACAGATGTGAGGGTCAAGGACCTTGTGTTCCATGTGGGCAACGCATCATGTCTTGTCCATGCCATGGGCACCGGTAACATCGAACTTCTCGGACGATCCGTAAAGGACGCCGTGTTCGAGCCGGCGAGGGCGCATCTCGTCCCTCACATCAAGGAGGCCGAGGCCATCGCCATGTCACTCGGTGCGAAGGCATCGTTCCTGGGAGGTTCGGGACCGTGCATAATCTCATTCTTCAGTAAAGCTGAGACGGACGGTAAGGCGATCGCCGAAGGTATCGGTAAGGTCTACGCATCCAATGACATGAAATGTGACACATGGGTCACCACCTGGGGTAAAGGGTGCAGGAGACTTTGAGATGGCACCGCACGAGATAGTCTGCTGGGAATGCGGACGTACCGTGAAGGACATGTACGCGGACACATGTCCGTCATGCGGCGGTTTGCTTATGATAAAGATGGATCTGGAACCTCTGATGGAAATGAGGCCGGAGGACCTTCACGGAACGCCGATCGGCGTGTGGAGGTATGCACCGTTCATGCCCGTCGAGACCGCTAACATAGTCTCCATAAGGGAGGGAGGCACACCGTTGTATCCGTGCTCCGTGCTCGGCGCCGAGATCGGTGTGAACGATCTGTTCGTGAAATACGACGGTGCAAACCCTACGGGTTCCTTCAAGGACCGCGGTATGACCGTGGGTGTGTCGCATGCTTCGGAGATAGGCGCGAAGATAGTCGGATGCGCGTCCACCGGCAATACGTCAGCGAGCCTCGCGGCATATGCCGCGAAGGCCGGTATGAGGTGCGTGGTGTTCCTGCCGTCGGGCAAGGTCGCCGCCGGGAAACTGGCGCAGGCGATATTCTTCGGCGCTAAAGTGATATCGGTCGACGGGAACTTCGATGAAGCACTGGCTGTGGCCAGGGAACTCTCCGAGGAGCGTGCTCTGTATCTCTTGAACTCAATAAACCCGTACCGTCCGGAGGGTCAGAAGACGGTCCTGTTCGAGATAATGGACCAGCTCGCATATGATGTTCCGGATCGCATAATATTGCCGGTGGGCAACGCAGGTAATATATCAGCGGTGCACAAGGCGTTGATCGAGCTGAAGGAGATAGGATGGATAGACAAGGTCCCGATGCTCACCGGCATACAGGCAGAGGGTGCCATGCCGATCGTGAGGGCGTTCAACTCCAAACTCGCTGATTTCGTACCCGAGGAACATCCTGAGACGGTCGCCACCGCCATCCGCATCGGCAACCCGATAAGCGGCCGGAAGGCACTGAGGGCCATATACGAAACGGGCGGTCATTCTGTTTCCGTGACGGACGAAGAGATACTTGCGGCCCAGAAAATTCTGGGGAGGAGGGAAGGCATAGGCGTCGAACCCGCCAGTGCGGCATCCGTCGCCGGTGCGAGGAAGCTCAGGGAGATGGGCATAATCGACAGAGATGAGAGAGTGGTATGCATATGCACCGGGAACGCGCTGAAGGATCCGGACACCATAATATCGTCGTCGGAACCGCCTGTTAAATGTTCGAAAGATTTATCTAGTATCAAAAGTATACTAGATTTATGATCAGAAATCAAAGAGATTGGATTGGTGCTTTGTTTCCAGTGCGTCTCTCATGCTCCCAAGGTCATTGAACCTGTCTTTTTGATTCTGATCATTCTTAGGAACGTCAGTTGTTCCCGCCTGTTCTTTCAAACTTCTCGCAAGCGACGTACCTATCCTCGGAAGTGACGCCATCATATCCGCATCGGCCGCCGCGACGTCCGCCCTGTCCCTGATGCCGGCGTTGAACAACATTCTCGCTTTCGATCTTCCGATGCCCCTGAACGAGGTCAGTTCGGACAGTTCCGCCTTTATCCCATATCTGACACGGGTCAGCAGCGGCCTCAGGCGCTTGGTGTGCTCCGGTGTGAATATTATGGACAGTTCGTTCATAGCGTGGAGTATCCACTCCATCGTATCGACCCTTGACCTTATGTCGCCGGGACCTATGCCCAGTTCCTCTGTTATGGATTCCTCACTCTTTTCGTTTATCCATGACAGCATCAGATAGGCGGTCTTCAGGTCCGAATAGAAGTATACTAGATCATAGTCATCCGTGTTCGTAAGGAAGTAACCGTCGTAGTCATCCGCCAACTCCTTCAGGAGGTCGCCGTCCGCCTTCTTCGGATACAGACCTAGGACATCCGGCGTCGATGCGACCGCATGCAGCACCGCAAGCTCTGGAGTGTCGTTATTCATTCTTTTCAGGGCGTCCCGCAGGATGATCGCCGATTCCGGGTCTATGTACAGATCCGATGTCCTTTTTCCGAACGGAGTGGCGGTCAACCCGTCACCGCGAACGACCATTCCCTCCGAGATCAGATGGTTCACCGCATTCCCGACGACCCTCTCCGCTCCGTGGAGCTTGGACCGGTGGCCGAAGAACGTGGACCTCAGGAAATCTATTATCTCCTCTTCGCTGGAAGCGTCGCCGGTCGCGACCAATCCGAGTATGTGGCCTCTCAGCACAGACTCGTTCTCCAGTTTAGATATTATGTCCTCGGATTCCGCGTTGATGTAATCCCTCATTATGTGATCCTTATCGTAGCACGTCTTCGCTATGAGCACAGCCTCACCGTGATCGTCGTATCCCGGTCTCCCGGCGCGCCCGCACATCTGTTTTATCTCCATCACAGATATGGGCGCATACCCTGCGTTGGATTCGAATCGTTTTGTGTCCCTAACTATCACACGCCTCGCCGGGAGGTTGATACCCGCGGCGAGGGTGGGCGTCGCGACGATGCATTTTATCTTCCCGTCCCTGAAACCGTCCTCCGTCATGCGTCGCTGCTGATACGTCAGACCGGCATGATGGAATGCCATTCCGCCTGCGGCGCATGATGACAACTTCTTTCCAAGCGCGGTGCTCTCCGACCCGCCCTCCAGCATGTCCATCTCTTCGTCCGTGATGTCGCGGGCGAAAAGCTTTCCCATGGGTTTCGAGTACTTGACGGCAAGCGATTCG
>WQZJ01000124.1 GCA_009780795.1 Methanomassiliicoccaceae archaeon | reverse complement strand
CCGTCAGGTCTATCGGCTGATGCCGTACAGCTTTCCGACGTCCGTTTCCGTTCCCGGTGATCCGAGCAGTGTCACACGGCTATCAGGTTTTTCTTTCAGTATGGAGAACCCCAGTCTGTCACCGAGCTGTTGAGACAGTTCCCGTACCTCCTCATGGGACGGCATGTTCGCCATCAACAGCCTTTTCCTGGACGAACCGACGAAAACGTATCCTTTCGGCTCTATGAGGTCCGGATCCGCGATCCTGTCCAGTGCCGCATACTCATCCGCCCAGCCCAGGTTGAGCTCCTTTACCAAGGTATGTCTGACGACCGTCCTCGTATCCAGGGACGGGAACAGACGGAGCGTCCTCATCAGCCGATCCCATCCGTCGGTCATCTTCGGCATGCACACCTTTTTGTATATCTCTTCGTTCGGCGCCGCGACCGTCACATACAGCTGTCTGGGCAGTGTGTCCAGCCCCTCGAGCTCATCGGGATACGTTCCGTTGGTGACCATGAACGTTATCATGTTGCGGCGGTGGCATTCCTTTATGAAATCAGACAGGTACGGATACGTTATCGGCTCGCCCGCCAGTGATATCGCGACCATGTTCGGTTCCTTCGATTCCTCGTAACGTTCCTTGGAGCAGCGTTCGTCACCGTTGAATCCGGAGATGAGCTTCCTCTGATGTGATATCAGTGAATCAAGCATCTCCTTGGGTTCCGACCATTCCTTCACCTTGAAGTCGTGACCTTGTATGCGCCAGCAGAACTGGCACATGTGGTCGCATTCGTTCACCGCAGGCGTCATCTGAAGACACCGGTGGCTGTCGATGCCGTAGAAGTCCTGTTTGTAGCAGTTCCTTCCGTATATCAGGCTCTGCCTCATCCAATGGCAGAGCTTCACGGCCGCATGGTCGTTATGGAGGCGGTATTGCTGTTTTATCAGAAGCTCTCGGTACGCGGGGTCCATGGAAGCACCTAGAATTGGAACAGGCTCTTCTGCGCCTTAGGGGGCGCCTCCTTCTTCACTTTCTGTTCAGCCCTGATGTCGGTCTCCCTCTCCTCAGGGGCGGGCTTGGATGACGTGAGTTCCTTCACGGTTTTTGAATCAACCTTCGTGTCAAGGAGGAACGCGGTCTCGCTCGCTTCCAGCTCCAGACCGGCGACGACCGCTCTGGCAAGTTCTGTATCATTTCTCATCATTATCTTGAGTGACGGAAGGACATCGTTGGATATCCGTGAGGTGGAGGTGTGCAGCATTACCGATAGCTTCAGACATATGTTCTTCTTCACGGTGCGTACGCTCTTGCTGCGGGACATCTTCATCAGATACATCGGAAAACGGAATCTCTCATGCGATGATGTGTTGGATCTCCTCGACACGTTCACGCCCGATGACATCATGTCACCGGCGTACGCCCAGAATCTGTAATACTGTCTCCTGCTGACCCGTCCCATGTAGACGTCGGCGCGTGCCAGTTTCTCGTACCCTCTGGTAAGGTCGCCCTTGTCCGCGAACTCACGGGGCATGTTCTCGTCTATCCATAGCATTATGTGGTCCGGTGTCTCGTCGACGTCCATCATCATCCTGCGTGCCTTTACGGCGTCCTTTTCCCTGAACACGGCGTTCATCAGGTCGTACATCTCCTTTCTGACGATGCGGTCGGATAGGTTCGCAGCATCACCGTCCGTGACGGTGTCGCGGCCGAGCGCCAGCGACTCCAGGTTCCTGACGGCCGCCCTCATGTCGCCGTTGGAGTTCTATGCGATGGTGCTCAGCGCTTCCTCGCTCACCGAGATGTTCTCGCTTTTTGCGATCGTGCCCAGTGCCTTCACTATCTCGGTGGAGCGGGGACGCATGAACGTTATCTGAAGCGTTCCGGATTTGATCGCGTCGCTCTTCCTGCTGAGCTCGTAGAAATCATTCACGATCAATATCACCGGCTGCTTAGCACTCCTTATCAGTTCGGATATCGCCGGCAGCGCCCCCCTGTCCTCACGTCCGAAGAGATTGTCCGCCTCGTCCAGAACTATCAGTTTCCTGCCTCCCTCCTTCACATCCAGGTATGATCCGCTGTCGGAGAATGTGTTGAAGTTGGCTCCTTTCAACGCCACGCTGCGTATCGCATCACCGGTCCTCTGATCGGATGCGTTCATCTCCACAAGGTCCCAGCCCATCTCGTTCGCCAAGGCGATGGCGGCCGATGTCTTCCCGACACCCGGGCTTCCCATGAGCACCGCCGCCCTTTTGTCGGGCGTCCCGCTATTCCAGGATGCGGCCCAGCCCCTGAGGTCCGAGACGGCCTTCGGGTTGCCTATGATCCTCGACAGGCCGTCCGGCCGGTACTTCTCGGTCCAGTCCTCTGACATCTGACCTCTAAATGCGGTATGGCATTAAACTCTTGCTACCCGTGCGGTCAGAGGGGTCTCATGCGGTACGCATCACCGTCACGAACGACGCTTACGGGTGATGCGTAAAGGTTGCTGACGACACCGTCGTTCAGAAGTTCATTCTTCCTCCCGTCGGCGAATATGCTGCCGTTCCTCATCATCACCACTCTGTCTATGCGGGACGGTATGTCCTCCAGATCGTGCGTTATCATTATGATGCCGGTACCGCCGGCGATCAGGGAGTCGAACATCCCTCTGAACTGTTCTTTTATCACAATGTCCAGTCCGGTCATCGGTTCGTCTAGGAGCAGCATCTCCGGTCCGGGAGCCAGGGCGCGTGCGATGAGTGTCCTTCTAACCTCGCCTAACGACATCTTCCCTATCTCATGTGAAAGCTTATCCGAGATGCCCGCCCGTGCCGCGGCGACGTCCGCGGCAGCGGCCATCTCCTCTGTGACGATGTGATCCCTGTAAATGTCCGTTGTTCTGAAGAAACCTGAGAGTATCACCGCACCGGCGGTCATCGATCCGCTGAAACGGTGCTGAAGCTCAGTTGATACAAAACCCATCCGTTTCCTCAGGTCGAATATGTTCCACCTGTCCTTTCCGAACAGCCTGCAGACCGTTCCTTCATCAGAATATGGCCTCAGGTCGCTTTTGAGCAGTTTCATGAGCGACGTCTTCCCGGAACCGTTCGGACCTATGACGGCGACGCTCTCCCCGATACATATGCTCAATGATATGCGATCCAGTATCCTGACCCCGTTCCTCACGAGCGACACGTTCTCCAGTTCGGCGGCGTATCCGTTCACGTTCGTATATCCTCGGTACAGTATTCAATATTGCCTATCCTGCGGCATCCTCGGTCTCTATCGGCTCTTTGCTGAACCATGTCATGAACGCCCCCGCCGCCGCCAGGAGGAAGCACACCACGAACGCATATCTTATCGCGCTGATGAAGTCCTCCACCCTGTCGGGTATGTGCGTGTCCGTTCCCATCGTGACGGCGATCATGCACATTATTATCGCAACGGAGGTCATCATGCCCACCTGCCTCATCACAGATATCACGCCTGACGATTCACTGTAGTTCTTGGCGGCCACGTTGCTCATTATCATATTGGTGT
>WQZJ01000123.1 GCA_009780795.1 Methanomassiliicoccaceae archaeon | reverse complement strand
TTCCCGGTCTTGAGCGCATGCTCGAGGTCGAGCGTCCCGGCGACCCTGTCCTCTGTCGCGCTGAGCGGAAGTTCAACGACCTTCATACTTACCGATTCCTCTTCTATCTTACCGTTCTCTGCCGATTCTTTACAGTACGGACAGAGTTCGTCCGTCTGAGATATGATGCAATGGAACGGACATTTCGATACCGTTCGTTCAGGCAACAGCTCGGCCATGGAGCGTACGGCCGTGGATTTGGCGGTACCCTTCTCTCCTCGTATCAGAACACCGCCTATCGACGGATTGATAACATTCAAAATAAGTGAATTCTTCATCTCGTTCTGACCGACTATCGCGGTGAACGGAAATCCTCTCATGCTGCCCATATTCTCTGGCAATATTTGTTGATTAATAAACTATGTTATCTTCACAGGCATCAGCGTTTAAAGCATACTGGTGTATATTCTCCGACGCAGACGGATGTGCGCTCCGAGGAGTCCGTTCCTGTGCTGCGTTCCGAGTGCCGACGGGGTATGCGCATTTTGTTTATAGTTATTTGGATTACTCATCCAACCATACATCCAACCTCGTGAGATTGCTTTTTATCATACTCACACATATAACCCCGATGAACCCGGGATACGAGTACCCGATCGTTGTCGAAGGACTTACCAGGATATTCAAGACCACGCGAAGGTCCGGCATCCCGGACAAGGTAGCCGTCGACAACATCTCGTTCAACGTGAAGAAAGGAGAGATATTCGGTCTCCTCGGACCGAACGGCGCCGGGAAGACCACGACCATCAAGGTTCTTGCGACACTTCTCCTTCCGACCTCCGGAAAGGTCGAGATATTGAGCATGGATGTGGTCGGAGGGAATGAGAAAGCCATCAGAAATCGTATAAATCTGGTCTCCGGAGGAGAGAGGGGGTTATACTACAGGCTTACAGGAAGACAGAACCTGAAGTTCTTCTCCAATCTCTACAATATAGACAAAGGGAAACAGAATGATCTCATCAAGGGTCTGCTTGAGACCGTTAAACTGACAGATGCCGCTGACCTCAAGGTTGAGAACTATTCGCGCGGTATGAAGCAGAGGATGCATATCGCAAGGGCACTTGTGAACAATCCCGAGATACTGTATCTGGACGAGCCTACCATCGGCCTCGACCCGGAGATCGCCAGGGATGTGCGTTCGCTTATCAGAGAGCTTGCGGACGCCGGCACTACGATAATACTAACCACTCACTACATGTATGAGGCAGAGGAACTCTGTGACCGCATAATGATAATATCGGACGGACGCTCCGCCGGTTACGGTACCGTGTCCGAATTGAAAGCCTTGATGCCGGACACGAATGTCGTTGAGATAGTCACGAGCGATGACCCTCACGAGACCGTTGCCGAACTATCCAAAGAGCACAGATTCACACACATAAACACGGAACGCGTCGGCGGGAGGTACTGCACCCGTATCCAGATGCGGGAGGTCGGCGATGTCATATCGGAGCTTGACCCCAGGTTCTCACGCTATGGAATAAGAAAGATGGGGTACGATGATCCGACGCTGGAGGACATCTATCTGTCGCTGGTGAGCTCCAACGAGGAAAGCGCACCGGTGGTGAACAGGCATGAACATTAAAGCGGTGGCATGGTCGTTCAGACAGCAGGGCATCCAGTTCCTTGCAGATCCGCAATGGATAATACCGAGCATAATCGCCCCGTTCCTGTTCACGGTCGTCGCGCTCTATATGTACGGATCGGTGGACGGTCCGATCGTCCTCACGGCGGTTCTCGGAGGCGGTGTCCTCGGCATGTGGGGGAACACGCTGTTCACGTCCGGTTACTCTATATCGTACGATCGATACAACGGAACGATAGAGCCGATAATGATGACCCCGACGCATCTGATCGATGTGATAGCAGGCCGTTCCATATGGAACACTTTCATCGGACTGCTGAACGCAGGCCTGGTGTTCATCGCCGCTCAGATCATATTCCAAGTCGGTGTGACTGTGGCGGACCCGCTGCCGTTCTTCCTGATGCTGGCTATGACGCTGTTCTCGCTGGCATCGATAGGTATGATGTTCGCAGCGCTGTATGTTCTGACAAGGGCGTCCTTCGTGGTGATGACGATAATGGAATTTCCGATATACGTTTTCTCGGGAGCATTGTTCCCGGTCAGCTCACTCGGGGCGCTCGCTCCTATATCATATGTCCTGGCACCGACATGGGGGGTGGACGCGATGAAGATAGCCGGTATCGCAGGATATGAGAGCATGACCGAATTCGGTTTCCATTTCAACATAATGATGATGTTCATCCTTATGGCCGTCTATTTGGCCATAGGCTACTTCCTATTCAAGGCGATAGAACGTAACATACGCGAGAGCGGGACACTGGTGAGATACTGATGAGCAGCCTGAGAGTGATCAAGTCGTCGTTCATAATGTCGATATACGACACGTTCACCGTCGTCAGACCGACACTTTGGGTGATCCAACTGATCGTGCCGACGCTCTTCGCTATGTTCTTTTTCTCTATGATGGCGACATGGGCCGGTCGCGATCCGGAGTTCGTGATAATAGGCAACGCCGTCCAGTCCATAGGTATGACGACGATCTACTCAGTCGCCGGGATACCGGGGACGCAGAAACACATCGGCACAATGAACTCGCTTGCCATGACGCCGTCCGGACTGTTCTCGATATTCTTCGGCATGTCCATATTCGGCATCATAGCGGGATTCATGAGCATCGCCGTCTCGCTCTCGGCGGCGGCGTTCATATTCGGCGTGAGCATGGCATCGATAAACATAACGACGGCTGTCTTCGTGATACTGCTCACTGCATTCTCAATAGGCGGCATAAGCATGGCGATCAGCAGTATCGGGATATACCTGAGGACATCCGCGATAATCGCGAACATAATGGCATACATCGGTCTGGTGCTGTGCGGTGTGAACTTCCCGGTCTCAGACCTTCCTGGATGGGCGCAGACGGTCGCTCACTGTCATCCGTTGACGTATGCCGTCGAAGCGACGAGAGGAGCGGTGGACGGTAAAGGGATAATAGAGATGGCATCATCATTATCCGACCCCATACCGATGATGATCATCCTCGGCATCATATTCATAGTGCTGTCTTTGGTAACGTTCCGTTTCTTTGAGAAGCTTTCGCGCAGAAGCAGCAAGATGGACACGTTCTGAATTTAATACAATGAAACCGTTCGCGTATCCATGTGCATCCTTTCCGACAAAGACATCCTAGAACGCATGGAACTCGGTAACTTAGGTATAAGCGACTACAGTGAGCGCGGTCTCACACCGAACGGTTACGATCTGCGGATAGCCGAGATATCGATACGCGGCAGGGACGGTCTGATCAGAGAAGGTACTGCCGCGGTGCCGCCGAGGACGATGTTCTACGTATCGACTATAGAAAGGATAAGAATGCCGTCCGATGTCTGTGCGCAGCTTTGGTTAAGGACGACGTGGATACGCAGAGGCGTGATGGGGGCGTTCGGAAAGATAGAT
>WQZJ01000122.1 GCA_009780795.1 Methanomassiliicoccaceae archaeon | reverse complement strand
CTTGCATATCATCCTTATCTTCACTGATGTCAGATGCAATTCCTCCATCAGGCCGTCCTCGATGAAATACGGCGGGATAAGACCGTCCTCATCCCCCATGAACTCCTCCTTAGCTCTGTACATGAGCGTTCTCATCGCCCTTATGATGTCCAACGCGGATACTCCACTCAGAACCTCCGGGTCGTTCCACTCTTCCGCCTCTCGCTCCGCCATGTCCAAGGCGCGCATCGAATATCTGGAGGTCATCACCTCCCTCAGATGGTCGGGAAGGTTGTGCGCCTCATCCACTATCATGATGATGTTACCGATAGGGACGTTCATCCACTGAAGGAAACGTTCCCTCGTCCCCTGTACGAAGATGAAGTGATACGGCGCGATGACCACATCCGCGTCCTGTATCAACCGTTTCATCATCTCATACGGACACAGTCCCTTCTCCAGCGCGTACCTTCCGAACTCGTCCGCTGTCGGCATTTCCGTTCTGCAGAATTCAGTGTGGACGTCCATGTCCGTATCCAGCATGGAATCGTAGAACACACATCCGCGGTCGGTGCCGGAGTTCTTCTTGAACTCCGAACAGAATTTGGACAGTTCCTCCGGCGAGCCGGACATCAGCTCCGGATCCGATGATATCCTGGGGCACGTCGACGGACCGCGGCCCTGTATGCCCATCGCGAATATCCTCTCTATCCCGGATATCTTCCTGAGCTCGATTATCGCCTGTTTCTGCTGTGAGGCCGTTCTTGTCAGATAGACGACCCTCTTGCCGTTCTCAAGCGCATACGGTAACGTTCCCGCTAACGAACATATTGTCTTTCCGGTGCCCGTTCCTGATTCTATTATACCTGCGGTACGGTCCCTGGTGCATCTGTCCGCGAATCTGACGAACGATTCCTGCGATCCTCTCGGGACGTACGGGAAAAGGCGCATGCCCTCTAACCGCTGTCATGGGTATAATAACAATGTGAGGAGGTAATCGAAACTAGCTCCCTCTCTTCCAGATGTCTTCCGGAAGGTCGCCGTAAACGGAGAGCACCGACTCCTCCGCCTTCTTCGGGTCGGCGGAGTCCATGAGCTCAACTATGCGCTCCCTTTTGAAGAGCCAATAATGTATCCTCCACTCCCTTCCGTCGTAGAGTGTCGTCTCCTCACGCTCGGTGGTGAGTATCCCGGTATCTTCGAGCATGTAGAACGCGTCCCTGTCCTCCGGTTCCAGGATGTTATCTATTATCCGGTCGGAGTATCCGAAGAAATTGAGGATGTGCTGCGCCAATGAATACGCATGATCGGCATCCATCCCCTTGTTCTCTATGCTGTTCTGTATCGCCAACGTAAGGTCTTCGACGGTCAGTGTGACTTTTGCGGACATATGAGAACGTTCCTTCTGTTCGGTGGACGGGGTAGGGCTCCTCATTTAATAATACTATTCAACGAGGCGGATGAATTTCGTCTCATCCGATCCCATCGTGTCGCTTATCTTCTTGACTATCGCCGGCGGGACCTCGTTGTCGGTCCCCATGAGCATTATGGCCGTTTCTCTGGTCCTTTCCCTTCCGACGGCCATGTGGCCTATGTTTATGCCGTTCTCACCGAGTATGTTGCCTACGTTCCCGATCATTCCCGGTCTGTCGCGATATTTCACGAACAGCAGGTTCGTGTCCATCGGTACTTCCAGGCAGTAATTGTTCACACCTATGAGCCTGGGGGTCTGAGCGAATACGGTCCCGCGGACCGACAGTACGTCACTGCCGGATGTGACGGTCACGGTGACCATATTCGAGTATACCGGTGAGTCCTCGTTCTTCGACTCGGTTATCTTGATGTTCTTGCCCTTTGCGATGGATTCGACGTTCACCATGTTCACGGTATCTCCGATAATATTCTTCATCACGCCTATTATAGCTGAGAGCGTCACCATCTTGACGTTCTTCCCGGCGATCTCGCCGCTGCAGACGACCTCTATCTTGTCGACGGGTCTCTGACCGTTCAGCTGGTGTATGAATATCCCTAAGCGTTCTGCCAGCGGGAGATATGGCGCGACCGCCTGGTCCATCTGACCGCGGGGTGCGTTTATAGCGTTAGCGATCACATTGTCGCGCAGGTACATTATCACATTCTCGGCGATGTCAACGGACACCTTCTCCTGTGCCTCCACGGTGCTCGCGCCGAGGTGCGGCGTCATTACCAGATTGTCCAACTCAAAGAGCTTGCTGTCGCTCTTCAACGGCTCGTCGACGAATACGTCGAAAGCGGCACCTGCTATCACTTTTTCCTTCAGCGCCTCGTAGAGATCGTTCTCGTTCACTATCCCGCCGCGGGCGACGTTCACGAGCAGCGCGTTCTTGCGCATCATCCTGAACTGGGGCATGGATATCATGTCCTTCGTCTCCGGTAACAGCGGGGTGTGTATCGTCATCACGTCCGAGTTCCTGAGGACGTCCTCAAGTGTCGTCAGCTTGACGCACAGGCTCTCGGCGACATCCGCCGGGAGATACGGATCATAACCGAGCATGGTCATGTTGAATGATTTGGCGCGCTTGGCGATCTCTCCGCCGACGCGGCCGACGCCGATGATACCGAGCGTCTTTCCGTACAATTCGATACCGGTGAACTTGTTCCTCTTCCATTCCCCTTTATGGACGGACTCATGCGCCCACGGTATCATACGGGCGAGCGACATTATCATGGCCAGTGAGTGTTCCGCCGCAGATATGATGTTTGCGGACGGAGTGTTCATCACGAGTATCCCTTTCTGCGTCGCATACGGAACGTCGACGTTGTCCACGCCTACTCCCGCTCGACCTATTACCCTCAACTTCTTGCCGGCGTCCATCACTTTTTTCGTGACGGTCGTTCCGGACCTTATTATCAGGCCGTCGTATTCTCCGATTATCCCGCACAGCTCATCCTCGCTCAGCCCCGGTCTCACGTCGACGGGTATACCGGACGCGGTAAGTATCTTGAGACCCTCTTCCGAAAGGGGGTCGGAAACCAACAGTTTCATTTGCATTCCTCCAATGTCTCGTCCATAACCTTCAGCAGTTCTCCGATCCCTTTCGGTGTGATGTCTCCCATATGTCCTATCCTGAACGTCCTTGATTTGACTTCGCCGTAACCGCCGGATATCTCATACCCCTTGGATTTGAGTGCTCCGTGAAATTTATCAAAATCAAGATCGCCGCGGTTCATCACTCCGATCGTGTCCGACATGTATCCCTCTTCCGGAAGCATCCCGTAGAGTTTTTGTGACCATCCTCTGACCATACGGGCCATCTCCCCGTGCCTTCTGTATCTTGTCTGCATACCTTCCGCCAACATACGATCAAGCTGGTAATCCAACGCGTAGATCAGCGACACGGGAGGGGTGGTCAGTGTGTAATTATCGTCATTATTCTTCTTGAGCTTTATGAGGTCTGTGTAGAACCCTCTGTTCTCGACCTCCTTCGCCTTTTTCATCAATTTCTCGCTGACAGCAATGAAACCGAGACCGGGCGGGAGCGCAAGTGCCTTCTGTGACCCGAATATCAGGGCGTCCACTTCGTTCTTTCTCAGATCGAGGTCGGTCGCGGCGACGGATGTGACGCCGTCCACGAATATCAG
>WQZJ01000121.1 GCA_009780795.1 Methanomassiliicoccaceae archaeon | reverse complement strand
GAGCGGCCGGGGCGGACGGCGATATCAAGAGTGACGGCAGATATATCGAACTCGCGGACCTTGTGCGCAAGGCCGTCGGGACGGATGCCATGGCGGATATCGCCAATGATCTGATAGCTGTGTCCGTGATAGGCGATTACTCCGGAAAGGGAGAAATGTACACATTCGGAGCCAATGATATTAATTCGGTCAGAATAGCGTACAGGAACGTGTTGGATGCATTGATATAACCACAGAACGCCTTTGTTTGAACGCTGAAAATAGTCCCAATATACGTTGTTTTTTGTGGAGAGGCTTTTATAGAGCGACCTGCATTCATACATATGGATGAAAAACCGACGACAGTATGGGCAATAATCCTTATAGTGTTGGCTGTGGGCCTCTACTATCTTCTATATGAAGGTTTGTGGGCAGTGATACAGTTCAACAGTGCAGGTGCGGGTGATCTTGGAATAGCCGTGGGAATCATTCCGATAGTTCTCGGAGTACTGACGCTGCTCGTGGCGTTCATGGTGTATGGTCGCAACGGAAAAACGTTCCTGACCATATTGCTGGTGCTCGCGATACTGGGTAACCTAATCATGATCCTGATGCTCTTCGCAGCCAAGGGAATAGCAGAGGACCTCATCGGGGAGACCATCTCCATCGCGACGTTCGTTGTGATATACGGCGCACAGCTGGTGCTGGCGATAGTGGTCTTCATGCTCCTGCAGAGACAAGAAGTAAGGACATACTTCAAGAGTTAAACCGATTAGGCACGGAACTCCGTGCCATTTCTCCATTTTTATTTTCCCGAAACGATATGCTCTTCCCAGCATTATCTCGTGCAATTATTGTATCAAAAGCGGCGTAGATACTCACCTCAATACAGACTGGCAAGTATGGACGAAGTAATGATCGAACGTCGCGATACCGTCATTTTTTGAAGAAACTTTTCTGTTTCTTGGATGAACCGGCCTTGTCATCAAGCTTTCTGAGGTGTTCCTTCTCTTCCTCGGAGACCTTTGTCGGTACTTCTATCCTCACGCGCAGGAAGAGGTCGCCTCTCTGTGTTCCTCTGAACTTCGGTAATCCTTTACCAGGTATCCTGAGTACGGCACCCACCTGAGTGCCTGCCGGGATCGTCACCTTTGCGGTCTCCCCTTCCAGCGTGGTCGTCTCCTCCGTCCCTCCCAGGACGAGTCTCGGATACGTCGTGATGATGTCAGACCATAGGTTGATACCTTCCCGTTCGAATCTTTTGTCGTTCCTGACATGGATCATCACGAAGAGATCTCCGGGCGGGCCGCCGTTGTATCCGGCATCCCCCTCGCCCTGTATGCGCAATCTGGTACCGTCTTCAACACCTTTCGGTATCGACACGCTGACCGTGCTGCTCTTTGATATGCGGCCGGAACCGCGGCATTTAGGGCAGCGTTCCTTGTACGTTCTTCCGGAACCTTCGCACTTCGGACAGTCAGAGACGGACGCCATACGTCCGAACATTGTGTTCCTGACGACCTGTACCTGACCGCTGCCGCCGCAGTCCGCGCATGTCTCCGTTCTGCCGTCCTTGCCTCCGGTCCCGGTGCAGTCGGAGCACACGGACGTTCTTGGTACGTGTATCTCCTCCGTGCGGCCGGTTAACACTTCGTTCAGCGTCATATGAACGTCGTACCTGAGCGATTCGCCCTGTGCCGGCGCGTTCCTCTGCCTTCTGCCGCCGCCGAAGAACATATCGAATATGCTTCCTCCGGACCCGCCGAATATGTCCCTTATGTCGTCGAAGTGCGTGAAGTCCTCCCAAGAGAAACCGCCTCCCCTGAACTGCTGGTTCACGCCGGCGTGGCCGTACTGATCGTACGTTTTTCTTTTGCTCTCGTCCGAGAGCACCTCGTACGCCTCCGAGATCTCCTTGAACTTCTCCTCCGCCACCTCTTTGGGATCATTGGAGACGTCCGGGTGATTCTCCCTCGCCAGCCTTCGGTAGGCCTTCTTGATGTCTTCCTTCGGCGCGTCCTTGCTCACGCCCAGTATCTCATAGTAGTCTCTTGGCATCACTCATCGTCCACTATCTTGTAGTCGGCGTCGACGAAGTCGCCGTCGGCCTTCTTGCCTTTGCGCTTTTCGTCTTCCTCGTCGTGGCCGCATTCGGGACCACACTCCTGGTATATCTTCTTGGATATCGGTTCCATCGATCTGAAGAGTGCTTCCATCTTGGACTTTATCTGAGCGGCGTCGCCGGATGAGCGGGCAGCCTCAAGATCGGATATCGCCGCCTCCACCTTTGCCCTCTCCTCGTTGTTCACCTTCTCTCCAAGCTCGTCCAATGATTTTCTGACCGTGTATATCGCCGTCTCCGACTGGTTGAGCTGTTCGATGGTCTCACGTTTTGCCTTGTCGGCGTCCGCATACTTGGCGGCCTCGTTGACCATCGCGTCTATCTCGTCCTTGTTCAGTTTGTTCGATGACATTATCGTGATCTTCTGCTCCTTACCGGTCCCCTGGTCCTTGGCTGACACGTTGATTATACCGTTCGCATCTATGTCGAACGTCACCTCTATCTTCGGTATTCCGCGCGGAGCCGGTGGTATACCGTCCAAATTGAATTTTCCGAGCGATGTGTTGTCAGTCGCCATGTCCCTCTCCCCCTGGACCACGTGGATCTCCACGGACGCCTGGTTGTCCGCCGCCGTCGAGAACACCTGCGACTTCTTCGTCGGTATCGTGGTGTTGCGGTCTATCAGCTTCGTGGATATACCGCCGAGCGTCTCTATGCCCAGCGACAGCGGCGTCACATCCAGCAGAAGGACGTCCTTGACCTCTCCCGACAGCACGGCACCCTGCACGGACGCGCCCATGGACACGCACTCCATCGGGTCTATGCCGCGCTGTATCTTGGAGCCGACCATGTCCTCGATGAAGTTCTGCACTATCGGCATCCTCGTCGGGCCGCCGACCATGATTATCTTGTTTATCTGATCCTTACCGAGCTTCGCGTCCCTCATCGCTGTTTCGACGGGGCCTTTGCACTTGCTGACTATCGGTGAGATGAGTTCCTCAAGCTTCGCCCTTGTCAGTGTCTGGATCAGATGTTTCGGACCTGCCGCGTCCGAGCTTATGAACGGCAGGTTGATCTCGGTCTGCATCGTCGTCGATAGTTCTATCTTAGCCTTCTCGCACGCCTCGCGCACCCTCCAGAAGGCCATGCTGTCGTTCGACAGGTCTATGCCCTCGCGCTTCTGGAACTCCTTGAGCACGTACGATGTGAGTATCTCATCCATGTCCGACCCGCCGAGCTTGGTGTCGCCGCTTGTTGATATGACCTCGAACACACCGTCGCTGAACTCCATTATCGTCACGTCCAGCGTCCCGCCTCCCAGGTCGAATACCAATATCTTCTGTTCCGAGCCGCTCTTGTCCAGACCGTACGCCAGAGCGGCCGCGGTCGGTTCGTTTATTATCCTGACTACTTCCAATCCGGCTATTGCACCGGCATCCTTCGTCGCCTGACGCTGGTTGTCGTTGAAGTACGCGGGAACCGTTATCACTGCCTTCGATATCGTCTCGCCGAGATATGACTCCGCGTCACGTTTCACTTTTTGTAATATGAACGCCGATATCT
>WQZJ01000120.1 GCA_009780795.1 Methanomassiliicoccaceae archaeon | reverse complement strand
TCAGCCGCTCAACCGGGCTGAGCTACAGTGGCGTTGCCACGTGTATCAGTAACTCGTTCTTATTACTTTTGGGTTCACGGAAATGATAAAATAATGGCTGCGGCGCCCGTTGTAACGGTGAGCTCACGGCCGCGCAGGACCGTAACGTTTAATAAAGGCAGTTTATTAAGCCTGTCAGTTAACATTCAATGTTATTACGGTGATATCTAATGGCAGCAACAAAAAAAGAGTCGATGAGCAAGGGAGACCTTGTTTACGTCGACTATGACGCATACCTTGCGGACAATGACAAATTGTTCGATACGACGATGGCGGAGTCGGCGAAGGACGCGGGGTTCTTCGACGAGAATTTCGACTACTCCCCGATGCCCGTGCTTCTGGGCGCCGGGTCGCTCTTCGAGGCTTTCGAGACGGCGATCGAGAAGGCTGCCGTCGGTAAGGAGACTGAAGTAAGGATAGCATCGGCCGACGCGGCCGGCGCGAGAGACCCGAAACTTGTGGAGACGTACCTGATGAAGGAGTTCCACAAGCAAGACATCAACCCGTACCCCGGTGTGGAAGTACAGTTCGGTAACCGCAGGGGAACTGTAATGTACGTAGGCGCAGGAAGGGTCAAAGTGGATTTCAACAACCCGCTCGCAGGTAAGGACCTTGTGTACAAGTTCACTGTGAGAGAGGTGATCGAGGACAAGATGGAGAAGGCGAAGGCCGTTGTCAAGATGTCCGTCGGAACATCCGACGGATTCGAGTTCACGATAACGGATGAGAAGGTCTCCGTACTGCTCCCGGAACTCATGAAGTTCAACCAGAACTGGCAGATCGCCAGATTCAAGGTCGTCTCCGACCTCAGGAACGTGGCCGATGTGGACACGGTCGAATTCATAGAGGTCTGGTCATCGGGCGAGAAGAAGGCGAAACCGGAAGCGGATGCTGACGCAGAGCCGGCAGCGGAAGCGGAAGAGAAGCCGAAGAAGAAGGCGCCCGCCAAGAAGGCGAAACCGGAAGCGGATGCTGACGCAGAGCCGGCAGCGGAAGCGGAAGAGAAGCCGAAGAAGAAGGCGCCCGCCAAGAAGAAGACAGAGGAATGATCCTTTTTTCAAACTTCTTCCGTGAAACTATTTATCAAAAATCTACGGACGGGTGGCCTAGTCTGGATATGGCAGCAGCCTCCTAAGCTGCAGGTCGGGGGTTCGAATCCCTCCCCGTTCGCTTCCTACTCGGACGAGTCATGGTTTGAACCGTCTGCTTTTTGGACGCCATGCATTCGATGCTGAAAACACGTCAATTCATTTTTTGTTTCTTTTCTGCGATGATCCTCAGCATATTGACACGTTCTCTCAATACCGAGCAAAGCCTCTTGTTGCGCTCCATAAGGGCCGACGGGTCTTTGACGGACGATGAGAGGATCTCTGCGTATTCGTTCTCGATCCCATCGAGTGAATCAAGATCCAGCCATGAAAAATCGGATACCAGTTTTATCTGATCTCTATGTCTGCTTCTGAACGGTTTGCTTTCTTCTCGACCGGTGTTGAATTCGCTCGGGAACTCTCTGCACCACATTGATGTTCCGGAATCGTAGATAGGCGCTACAGATATCCAATCCAGAGTGTCCGCGTTCCTGACAAGGCCGAAGTTGTTGTAATGTCTGTCAGTGTTCGCCATTATGAAATCGAGCACCAGCATCATGTCTATCCTTTCACGAACGTCCGGAATACCCAGCTCCTCTACTTTTGCGATATAACTTTCATAATCGGAAACGTTGTTCTCTTTCTTAATCAGCGTCTTTATACGATACGCGGGAATGAGCTCCGCGTCTCCTGTTATAAAGTCTTCGCAGACGCTGTATCTGTCGTTATCGAATTCCATTATCTCGTAGTTCACATACGGAATTCCAAGTCGTTCGCAGATACGTGACGCTAAAACCTCGTTGGCAACCTCTTGATTGTTCGGTTTACTGCCTCCCTTTATCAAACAGCGTTTGCCATCTATTATCTTCCATTTCTTCTTCAATACGCCGTCGGAAGTGTTGTCCGGTGATGTAAGATCTATTGCACCGACGTCCTTGCTGTCCCGTTTGCCGAACAACAGATCACCGATGTCCTCGGAGAACTCGTTGTGAAAGAAGTTGACCTTCTTCCATTGGATATCCGCACCGTGCGGACATATCCAATACTGATCGGAAAGGCTGAGGCCGAGACTTTTGTCCAAAAGTTCCTTAGGTGAGAACATCCCGAGAGTTTCCAGAAAGTCTCGAAGTCCCTCGCGGCTTGCAGGTATGGAACGTCCGCCCCACCATTCTTTTATTGCTTTGGTGTCGATATGCCCATCCGCAACCGTTCCGACCGGAAGGTGTGCATCATTGAATACCTTACCGAATGATGATATTGAGCCTCTTTCGTCAAGCCCCACCTCCGCTACATCAATGTCCTTATGCTTCAATACGAAATTCCTTTTCTCCCCGTAGAATTGTTCTATCCATCTGACGAATGCTTCGGTATGCGCCGATCGTATATGTCTGGCCAATTCGATCGTGCCCTTTACATTCAATACGTCCGTGTTATACGATTTACCGTCCGCTGAGAGCATTTTCAGTTGTCCGATTTTTGCGGACAACTGACCTTCCTTCAACCGTCTTTTGATATCGTTCCAATATTTGCGCGGATTCGCAGGGTCGGCCAATACCGCAACCACATCCACGGCGGAGAACAGCCATTCTCTGCTTCCGAGGCTGTAGCTGGACCTGATCGATCTTCCGTTGAATGTGTTCCTAGGCTCTGTCATATGCGTTCATCTTGAACATCTATTATGATTTAAATTGTGACATTCTCCGTTCAATGGACAACTCCTGTGATACACTCTCCGCATATCTGAAACGATTCGAATATAACACAAACCGACCGTCACCTGAACCCCAATAGTGTGCCATACTTCATTGTACGTTCATCCTTCTTTCAGGGCGTGACACCGATTGATACGTTCATTTTCTTCGATTTCTGGAACATAAATGAACGGAGGGTCAGCATTCTGATCCTTCGTATCACTGTCGCACGGCGGCTTAGGGAGTGCGATCTTCGGATCTCTGAGCAGGGATGCATGAGAACCTCTGAATCTGAGATTCTTCGCCGGTGAACCGGTGGCGAGATCCGTACGGAACGTGTTGCGCCCCATCCGCTGTAACGGGAAGAATTTCATAGGATCTTATGATGAAAAAGAGGCCGTTTTAAGATTCGGAATATCGCACGTCTGGGAGTCTCGAGAAAAACGCCTCCCGTTCGCCACCTCCTCTTAGCCAGCATGTCAAAAATAAGATCTTAGTCTAGTTGAATGCCGAAGGCAGTGAGCTGGTTAGTGACACTAACCGACTGAAAATCTTGGCCTCGGACGAAGAATACATTCCACGGATGCTATGGATGCAGAGCAAGTCTTGCATTTGGTTCAGCTGAACACGATCTCAACAATATATCATCCTTTATGCACACAAATATTTCTTTCCGAGTCTAGGCTAATGGGAAATCATCGATCCCTTTCTTTTATAGAAATCCGTTCTTCTAATATCTACATGGTTTTGCGTTGTTTTAACATCTCAAAAAGCCCTAAAGGTGCCGTTTCAGAT
>WQZJ01000119.1 GCA_009780795.1 Methanomassiliicoccaceae archaeon | reverse complement strand
TTATACCGACGGAGAACAGCGCTATGGCGACTATGGTGAATATCACCGTCACGTCGCCGGCCCTCAGGCTCTTCAGCACCCCTGTCAGGAAGTTCAATGTCAATTCCCCGGCCCTGTATGCGTACATCCACAGCAGCATACCGACGGCGAACAGTGCGAACACCCCCGTCGCGTTGTACAGGATGGACAGGTCGCTAGTGTCACGATAGTTCATTAACACAGGTATTGCCATCACCGCCGCGATCACCATTATGAGTATACCTATCGGCGCCAGCAGTCTTTTGCGCTTGTCGTTGTCCCTCAGTATCTTGGTGAGAACATAGAACGCTCCCTCAAGACCGGGTGCTTGTTTCACGTACACCTTCTTAACGGAATCCACCATGATCCGTGATGATATCATCGGATAGACGTACTCATCCTCGGCACCGTCGCCCACGAGCACCGCACGGTCTGGCGACACGATGTCTAGGATCGTGTCCAGCTCATCGGCTATCTTCATGTCGGAGCGGTGCCCCACCTTGGTGTCGCCGCATATCAGCGCTATCTCGGCATCGCCGCCTTCTTTCATTATTTCATTGTATATCTTCACAGCGGCGTACACCGTGTTCACATCGGAATCCTCAGGATCGACGAGAGCAAGCATGCTGGCGGCGTTCAGCACTCCGTCCAGACCTATCACGGGCGTTTGGACATCCGCTTTCACACCGAAATCATCGTCCCTGTCGACGACGAGCACCAGCGTCTTTTTCATCGGAATACGTAGTTTCTGTGTTTATTAAATCTTTACTGACCGGCGCGACGGGTCACGGACATTGGTACCATATTTGTTAACAGATATGATAACAAATACGTGCAACTTTAATACCTGGCAAACGTTTGCACTGGCCATGAGGATCAGGTGGCACGGACATTCATGCTTCGAGATAACGGACAGAGTGACCATTGTCATCGATCCCCACGACGGAAAGTCACTTGGTATAAAACCGCCATCCGCATCGGCGGACATCGTTCTGATGACTCATGATCATTCCGATCACAATTCGTTCAAGACGATCCGCGAATCCCATAAGGATGTTTTCGCATACACAGGGGAGTTCGAGTTCAAAGGGCTGAAGTTCGTTGGACTGCAGACGGACCACGACGACCGCGGCGGTGCGAAGCTTGGGAAGAATGTGATGTATATGATGAACGTCGACGGCATATCGATATGTCATTGCGGGGACATCGGAAAGATGCCGGATGCCGACGTGATGGGGAGGATAAAGAACGTCGACATCCTAATGGTCCCTGTCGGTGAGGTGTACACGATGAACGTCAGGGATGTTATTGAATTCATCGAGGCCGTTGAGCCGCGTGTGATCATCCCGATGCATTACAGGGTCGGGGGGTTGTCCATGCCCGTCAATCCCGTGGATAGTTTTTTGGATATGGTCGGATGTGACGTGGAGCACGTAGGCAACGAGATGGACGTCTCCGCCGACGAACTGCCGTCGGAAACGACCGTCTGGGTCTTCAGCCGTTAGAAGAGGTTCAGCGCGTCCTCGAGCTTTCCCATCTCTATCGGCGTTGTGATATCGCCGACCAGAGCGCCCTTGGTGTTCGCGAGAAGACACGGTCCGATCAGACGGGAGCCGTGGTTCAGCGTCGTCTTTCTGGCCTCGACGTTCAGCACCTTCTCGATGAGCTTCAACTCATCGGCAGTGGTGTTCGGATGGCATACGACACCTTTATTCGTTGCCTTGCATGCCGACCCGACCGTGTCCAGACCGGCGATCGGGGACCTGACGCATTTGACGCCGAACGCCCTCTCCATGCCTCTGATGTTATCGTCGTCTATGTACGGGTTGACTATCGCCCCGAAATCGTTCACCAGTACGTTGTTCCCGGCGGCGTTATGCCTGCTGTGCAGAAGATAGACAGGAATGTGCTCCGATATCATCTCCGTCTCGGCCTCCTCGGCGAGACCGGATATCACGGCGCCGGCGGAGTTCATCGCCACCAGCGAACCGACCACGAAGGAACCGGCCACCGTCGTGAGCAGCGATCTCACGCCCAGTATCCTTTCGACGTCCTCCACGTAGCCGGCGTCCGCGTCCGGAGATATTATGGCGAGGCTCTCGTTCGCCGCGGAGTACACTCCGATGTTGGGGTTCCCCCCGTAGCGCGAGAGCCTCATCATCCGGCTCACTCCTCTTCCTTGATCTCTTCTTCGATCTTCTTCTTTTCGACCTTCTTAGGTTCGGGCAGCGAGACCTCTACGAGACCGTCGTCGAACTTCACCGCTTTGACGGATATCCTGGACGGGGGGTTCTGGATACCGCGTTCCCATATCTTCTCGTTGAGAGCCGTGTCTATCCATACCTTCTCTTCGGCCACCTTCATGTGCCTCATTATGTTCTCCCTGATCTCCTTGATGGCGCGCTTCGCCCTTTTGGTGCGCGGGGCCATCTTGGTCGCTCTCAGCGGAATAGTAATGATCCTCTCTGTTTCATCCATCGAAATCACTCCTTGAGCCTGCTCATTCTCCACGACCTTCTCTTAGGATGGCGCAGGAAGTTTCTGTTCGTTCTCATCATTACCCATGCCGGAACCCTGCGGTTCTGGTTGGTTGCCTTGTTAAGCCTGCCTTTCATTGCCGGCGGTTTGTTGCGTGTCATGATCATCTCCTCTCTATGGTGATCTCCCTGCGCTGCGGGGCGATCTTCATAAGGATGTCTCTAAGCATGGCGTCCGATATCATCCCTCCGAGCCTGCCAGACTGTGCAATTTGTATCAACTGCATCTCAACCATGTTGGCCATCTCAGGGTTGGCTATCTTGATGTTAGCCAATCTGTCCCTTGCCTCAGGCGTGAGTATCTGTCTGAGCACCGACTGTTTCTGGATCTCCATCTGTCTCGCACGTTCCTGAGCCTCGGCCTGATTATGCCCGCTCTGCTGCATCTCGGCCAGCCTTCTCTGTCTGAGTGCTTCCAATTCGGAGTCGTCCATGCTTAGTACCTCCCTTAGGAATTCATCTCGTCGAATACCTCTTTGGCGGTGTTGTCCAACAGTGACATTCCGCTCGGGCTTATCGCGCGGCCTTCTTTGCCTTTGCTCACGAGGAACCCTGCGTTCTCAAGCTGCATCATGCATTTTCTTGCGATGTTGCGGCTTCCCTTCACGGCCCTGTTGGGCTTCGCGCCCATGTCGGCGAATCCGCCGTACTCGGCCGCGAGCCTTGAAGAGCCCATCGGGCCTTTCACATATATCTTTCTCAGAACGGATGCGGCCCTCGTGAACCACCAGTCTTCCTGGCTCGGAGCTTTCTCCGTGTGCCTGCCGGTTTTAGCATACTCCGCCCACTCGGGAGGGACGATCGCAGAGTTCTGTTTCAGTTTCTCGGCGGTCTTGAGTATGAGTTTCTCGGCGGGAACATCATAAACTGTTACCATTTAATTACCTCATTACGACGCACACGTGTGCGAAGTGACGGAGGCTGTCATTCAGTAATTTGTATATAAGCATTGCTCATGTGAACTCTAAAAAACCATCCCGGCGTTGTCGACGACCCCGCTCGGCCCGCAGACGCAACGTCTGCCACGGTATTCGTACGTGTACGAACATTGTTCCGTGAGTGCTCCAACCGCAACGTAGTATATCAATTCTTCGCGCTGCAGGCCGACAGGAAATCATCAATTTATATTCCTTCAAGACGCTGGATGTTCCAATGTTTACGTAGTTATAGTACCTCAGACATCACAATAGTGCCGTTTCAGATGATGTTCATCATTTCAAAACA
>WQZJ01000118.1 GCA_009780795.1 Methanomassiliicoccaceae archaeon | reverse complement strand
GTCCAGTGCATCCCATCTCAGCCATTGTCCGGCTCCTGCTTTTTCCCAAAGCGTCGGACAATGGTCCTTTGAAAAATTAATCCCATCGGTAGATCGGTCGGGAATTATGAAACACAGTTAAAGTCTGCAAAATCTTTATAAGGGGGAGCCTAATATCAGACAACTCCCGTATGGTGAACGTATGAAATACACTAGGTTCGAGAAAGCGAGGATCATCGGCGCGAGGGCCCTTCAGATATCGTTCGGAGCACCCGTTCTGGTGGAATACCCGATGGATATGCTGGACCCCATAGACATAGCCATGCTGGAATTTGACAGGGATTTGATTCCGATTACTGTTAGCAGGGAATGATTGAGGTTTTTAAATGAGTGAGACGGAGAACATTGAGCTGTTGGTGCCTGAGGATGTCTACCTGACGTCGGGCGTGCACATAGGCACGCAGCAGAAGAGCGCCGACATGAAGGATTTCATCTACAAGGTCAGGCAGGACGGTCTGTACGTGCTTGACGTCAAGAAGACGGACGAGAGGATAAGGGCGGCAGCCAGCTTCCTCGCGAGATTCGACCCGAGGAGAGTATTGGTCGTTTCGGCGAGGCAGTACGGTCAGAAGCCGGCCAGGACCTTCTCGAAGACCATCGGCGCACCCGCGTTCGCCGGCCGTTTCGTTCCGGGAACGCTCACGAACCCGTCCATGGCCGGTTTCATCGAGCCCGAGGTAATAATGGTGACGGACCCCTCGGCCGACAAGCAGGCGCTCAACGAGGCGTTGAACCTCGGTATACCGATCGTCGCGATGTGCGACGCGAACAACGAGACGAGGAACGTCGATCTCGTGATACCGACGAACAACAAGGGAAGGCGTGCACTGGCATGTATATACTGGGTCTTGACGAGGGAGGTCCTCGTCGCGAGGGGCGATCTCAAGGACCCGGCCGACTACAAGCTGGAGATAGAGGACTTCGAAGCACGCCTCTGATCGCAGAAAACTTTTTACTTACTTAACTTTCTGTTCTTCTCATGCGCTATCCGGCAGTGGCAGGACGTTTCTATCCAGATGACAAGAGGGCACTCATCGATAACATCGAAAAGTGCTTCACACACGGTATCGGCCCGGGAATGCCCGGTGAGTGCGGTAACAAGAGAGAGCTCACAGCGGTCATCGCGCCGCATGCCGGTTACATGGCGTCGGGCATGAACGCCGCCTGTGCGTACAAAGAGATAATAGAGGACGGCCTTCCGGAGGTCTACGTGATAATAGGGCCGGATCATCACGGCATCCCGTACGCCGCGGCTGTCTGCGGGGAACCATACGTCACGCCGCTGGGTGTGTGCGGTGTGCACGAGGAAGTTGTCAAAAGGATAAGGGAACACATCCCGGACGATGTGCGTGCGCACAGGTACGAGCATTCGGTGGAGGTCCAGGTGCCGTTCATCCAATACGCGGATAAGAATGCGAGGATAGTACCGATCATAATGGGCGACCAGTCCAAGGAATGCGCCGAGTACGTGTCCAGAGTGGTAAGGGAGGCGTGTGAAGGTATTGACCGCATAGTGATCGCGTCAAGCGACCTGTCGCATTATGTCCCCAAGAAAACGGCGGCATCGGAAGGAAAGGACGTATTGGACATGATCTGTGACCTGAACGTGAACGGGATGTACGATGTCATATTCGAACAGAAAATAACCGCATGCGGGTTCGGACCGATGGCGGTTGCGATGTCATCGGGATGTTCGTCCGCGAAACTGTTGAAGTATTCCGATTCCTCCGATTCTTTAGGTATGAGCGGGGACGTCGTCGGATATGCGTCCGTCGCATTTCGCAGGTAAAAGATTAAATCACGGACAGTGATATGAACCCATGGACGACGAGATATTCTTTTGTCCGAGGTGCGGAAAGAACCAGTCTTCCAACGCATCGTTCTGTCTTGCGTGCGGTGCAAATCTGAATACCGCAGAATCGAACACGAGAGAGAATGCGGCGGTCGACAGCAAGAACAATGACCGTGTGAGCATAGCGATGTGGATCATGGCACTGGGCGCGGTCATCGCGGCGATCAGTGCGGTCGCGACATACTTCAGCGCACAGATGCTCGTGGACATGATGATCTCAATGACCCCTGAGTTACTTGACATGATGTCCGAGGCATCCCTGCTCGCGTTGATGCAGTGGTCATCCGTGGTTGTGCTCTTTGGTGCCGTGACCGGCGCGATAGGTGCCTTTCTGATAAAGAAGAGGACGATGTGGGTACTGGTTGTGATACTATGTTTAGTGACGGCATTCATCGGTTTCATCTTCTGCCTGATATCGGCGTACATGGTGTACAAGGCGAAGGCCGCGTTCGAAGATTAAAAATGACCGGCGGACGATGATGAGGGTCGCTCCGGATCATGCGACACACGTTCACGTCTGCGATCGTGATTCGTCAATAACCGATCCTTTAACCGTAAAAGGAACGAGAAGAGGAAAGCATTCACCTCAGCATCCGGGAAGATGTTCCGTATGGTATACGCGAGTTAGGAACTTGTTATTTTCCTCATCCCGGAGTGACCTGATGTCTCCCGTACCTTCAGCTGATGCCACAAACGGGAACGCGAATATGTGAACGAAACCGCTCATTTATTTGTAGAAAAAAGAAAGGCGAGGAATACGGTGACCCGTATCCTCGTTGGTTCATGGGCACCGGCCCGCAGGCGGTCCGTGGGCGCATACGCGCCCCCGTCCCCACCGTACGGGTCGGTGTCCTTCTGGTTTATCCGTTCGGGCCGCAGCGCTGCTTCGGCCCTTTCCTTCGTATCCGCTCAGGACTAGGCCCCTTCATCTTCCTCTCTCTGCACCAGTAATCCGGCGATCATCAGCAACGCAAGTACCAGCAGCGGTATCAGTATCCACCATATGCTGCTCCCTCCGTCGGATGACGTACCAGGTTCAAGGTCAAGATCAAGGGACATGGTGAAATTCACAACAGATGAGAATGTGAACGGTTCCACAGGCATTTTGAACGGTTCCCCCGGTATGCCGCTGACGAGTGTGTACCCGTCATATGATACCGACGTTATGAGGACGTTCTGACCTATGTGTGCCGTTATCACATATGTCCCGTCCGCTTCCGTTGTGATCGCAGGTTGTACCATACCGTTAACGGTGTACGTTATCGTGACGCCCGGCATCCCCTGGAGAGGGTCGCCCGTTGTCACTTCACCGGATACGGTGAACTGCGGTACCATGATGAAATTCACAACGGAAGACGATGTGAACGGATCTGCCGGTACGACACTCGATAGTGTGTATCCGTTAAGTGATACGTCAGTTATCCGCACTTCCTGACCAACATGTACGTACAGTATCACATATGTCCCGTCCGCAGCGGTGGTGACCGTCGCGGGAGGTCCATCATCCAAGACGTACGTTATCGTCACACCCTGTATGCCATTGTGCGGCGATGCGGACGATATCACCTGCCCGGATACCGAGAACCATGCGGTCATGGTGAAATTCGCCACCGAGTTCGTGAAGGTCAGCGGGCCCTCGGGCACAGAGCCCATATCGATGAGTCTGTATCCGTCAAGGCTGACGTTCGTTATCCATACCGTCTGACCTATCGTGGCGGGTATCGAATAACTTCCGCCCGTTCCAGTAATGACCGTTCCTCCGGTGCCACCGATGATCTCATAGGTTATCGTCACTCCGGGAATACCGCCGAACGGATGTTCGTGATACGTCACTGCTCCGGTGACATTGAACTCTGAGGTCATGACGAAGTCGATGCCTGCGGCGTCGGCCGTGAACACCGTGAGCGGTATGGAGGAT
>WQZJ01000117.1 GCA_009780795.1 Methanomassiliicoccaceae archaeon | reverse complement strand
TCAGTTCTTCTAATATCTACGTGGCTTTGCGTTGTTTTGACATCTCAAAAAGCCCTAAAGGTGCCGTTTCAGATGAGATTGATCATTTCAAAAATTGGCAAAGTGATGATTTCCCATTAGCCGCACAAAAATGACGATAACATCTCAGTGATGCGTTCTTGAGGCAGATTAGAGATGAGTTTTTTGAGAGGAACAACATCGAACTCAGTCGAAGACACCCTCGTCCACCAACTTCTCGCCCTTCTTCAACAATTCTGATGCCGATGGGGTCATACGCACTTCGGGCGACTTGGCATCAGCTTCGTCTATGAGTTCGATAAGGAGGCGGCATTTCTCCTCCGTATCTATCTCGAGACTTGTGTGGAACGAACTCGTTGCCATTCGTATCACCTTATTGTCTTCCTCATCCTGATGCAGATATTTGAAGGTTTACTTTTGCAACTGTGCCATGACCGTGTGACTTAAGGAGATCCTGCGCCCCTAGTCAAATGGAATGATCAGAGAACATAGTTGGCGGTCGAGAATATATTATTTTATAACGTTAGTCATACGCGGTACGATGAGATTCTCCGAGCGTGCGGCCGACGTCATTGATTCGTTCATAATGAAGCTGGTCTCCGTGTCCAAGGAGGAAGGGATGATATCCTTCGCCACCGGTCTCCCGGATAAACGGCTCTTTGATATGAACGGTATAGCGAAGGCCGCTGCCGGTGTCTTTGAAAGGAACGAAGAGGCGATGAGCGCCCTGCAGTACGGTATAGTGAAAGGACTGCCGCAACTCAGGGAGAAGATTGCCGCCAGGTGTAGGAAGGAGATGCGGTTCACCGCTGATATTGAGAACATCTTCATAGTCAACGGGTCGCAGGAATGCTTCGACCTCATAGGGAAGATGTTCATAGACCGCGGTGATATCATGGTAACCGATAATCCAGGGTATCTCGGCGCGTTGCAGTCATACTCGACGTACGGTCCGAGATTCATCGGTACAGACCTGAACGAGGACGGTCCCGATGCATCACAGCTCAGGGACGCGCTGAAACTCGATCCTAAATTGTATTACAGCATACCGAACCATCAGAACCCGTCAGGGATAAGTTACTCCGTTGACAGGAGAAAGGAGGTCGCCGAACTGCTGTCCGGTTCCGAATGCATGATGATAGAGGATGACGCATACGGCGAACTCGGATATGATGGCCGTGTCGGACCGCCGGTAAGGTCGATGACCGAGAACGTGATATTCACAGGTTCGTTCTCAAAGACGATATCCCCCGGAATGAGGATAGGGTGGATGATAGTCCCGGACGGGATGACGGACACCGCGACGAAGTTCATAGAATCGTCATCCTTGCATGCGAACACGTTCTCGCAGAACGTTATGAACCGATATCTGGAGACGACGGACATAGACGCATATCTAAACCGGATAAGAAAGGAGTACAAGAGGAAGAGCAGGCTCATGCTCGATCTTCTGAATGACCATCTCCCTTCGGAACTCAGATGGAATGAACCGAACGGCGGGATGTTCATATGGCTCAGGACGCCGGAAGGAACGGATGCCATGCAGCTATACGAAGCGGCGCTGAGGAAGAAGCTGGTGGTCATGCCAGGCCGCCCGTTCCACATCACCGGCGGCGCCAGCACAATACGATTGAACTTCGCCACCGCCGGCGATGAGGAGATCAAAGAGGGCGTGGGAAGACTGGCGTCCGCCTATGAAGGTCTGTTTTGATACTGCGGCGGATAAAGTGTTATTATCTGATACTGTCATCCGGCGATGATGATAATCGATTCGCACATCCATATATGGCACAGGGACATGCTTCCCGATCAGGCGGTCAGGAACTATCTTTCCCCGCTGACAGCGCTGGCGGCGGAGTTCGACGGGTTGATGGACTTCAACATAGATGATGATGTGCCATTCTGGGACTATGAGGCGGTGATCGACGAGTTCATAGCGTCAATGGATGTGAACCGTATCGATAGATCGATAGTACTGGCGACGGACTTCGAACTGGTCAGCGAGGGAAGGATGTCCAACGAAGAGTACATCGATTGGTTGTACGGAGTGTGTGCGATAGACAAACGCTTCGAACCGTTCATAGGCGTCGATCCGAACAGAGGCGAATCAGGATTGAGGATGGTGGAACGCCTCGCGAAGAAGTATGAGCCGAGAGGCGTCAAAGTGTATCCGGCAACGGGTTTCTTTCCGGATGACGAGAAACATTCGAAATATTGGGAGCTGATAGATGATCTCGGATTGATGGTGGTGACTCACGCGGGCATGGCACTGCCGCCGCTGGACGAGAAATACTGTCATCCGGTAAACTTCATCAAAGTGGCGGAGAAACATCCCGACCTTAAGATAATCATAGCCCACCTGGGCGGAAAGTTCCATAACGAGTTATTTGAGATAATGGACAGGTGCGACAACGTGTACACAGATTGTTCAGCACTCCAGGGATGGCTGCCGTCCGATCCCGAGATGGTGCTGTCCAGGTTAAGGGACACCGCCGGAAGATATCCGGACAGAGTGATCTTCGGCACAGATTTTCCGCTATATGATATACAGTACCCTACCATGCAGTTCATACGCCTGATAAACGAAGGCGACTGGGGAACGCAACGAATGAAGGAGGACCTTCTGGGCAACAACATGGCTAGGTTACTCGGAAAGGTCTGACGAACGTGTGCGGGTGGGCACATATAATATATTTGAGATGCGATTCACGTCACGATGGGATTCAGTGAGTTTGCGGACGCGTTGATGTCTAACAATATACCGGAGGTGACGCTCGCGGTCGGAGGTATATTGGCGATCATCCTGACGATATTCTATCTGAAGAAGGGCCGTTCCGCCGCTTACAAGCTGATCATGATCATAAGCATGGTGTTCGGTGTGTACATGGCGATCGTCGCGTACAACACCTACGGGGCGACCGGATGGGCGATGTCAACGTCCGTATTGATGATGGTGGCATCGTTCACCCTGATAATACGTCCGTTCAAGGAGATCCATTTCGCTGTGCTGATAGCGCTGATGACGATGGGCATCGCATACGTACTGCTCGGCGGTCTGTCGACCGCGAGCATCGAAATATTGAGGATGCTGTCAGAAGGGTGGCCGCGCATAGGGCTGGCGGTGCTGTGCGGTGTGCTTGTGTACTCGCTGCTGCATATGCTGGAGTCCATAGTCAAGATAGCGGGTAAGATAATGAACGCATGGCCCGTATTGTTCGTACTGGGCATACTGTGCATAATCGAGGCGATAACAGCGTTCATGGGTCACGGTTCCGTGTATGACTTCTTCACGTCGCTCTGATAACATATTTCTACTATCGTATTAATCACGTCCTCATGTCGAAATTGTCCGAGCTGATAGCAGAGGGTAAAGAGATACGCCTTTCGAACGGGAAGAAGAAGAACATAATGATGAAGAAGATGAAGGACGGATGGATAACGCAAAAGGATGACGGTAACAGCAAGGCCAACAAGGGAACGAGCAAATCCGTCGTTCTGAAAGAGGATCCGGTAAGGTACATCAAGAAGCTCTACGCCAACCAGTACAAGATAGTCTCACCGGCCGGCGTACAGCTTGACTGGTAGACGTTGAGCACCACCGGCAGATGATACTCAGTCATCGGCCGTGCGAACCCCTTTCATCATTTTTTCATTTCACGATATCTCACCGTTGACCGCGGAACGGCCGTTTGTCCCTATGACTCTATAAGGGCTAATGGGAAATCATCACTTTGCCAATTTTTGAAATGATCAATCTCATCTGAAACGGCACCTTTAGGGCTTTTTGAGATGTCAAAACAACGCAAAGCCACGTAGATATTAGAAGAACTGA
>WQZJ01000116.1 GCA_009780795.1 Methanomassiliicoccaceae archaeon | reverse complement strand
GAACTCTTGGAGATGATAGAGGACGTGGGCGGTGTGGTGCTGCAGAAGACCAGGAGCGCACAGATGTTCACCGTCACGATGTCCATACCGGGCGAGGACAGGGAGGCGATGGAGAAGATGTGCACCGCGATAGGCGGTATGGTGCGCTCGGTCCCGCTCGCCGGCACGGAGATAGCGATAGTCGGCCCGACGCTCGGAAGACATCATATGCCGCATCCGATATGCGACATCGCCGAGATACTGAGGCAGGCCGGCGCCATAACAGTGGTCATGGGACTGGCGAGGGGGCGCGGAAAGGCGACGTCACAGATATCGGTCCCGGAGTTGGACATTATCAATGAATATGATGCGGCAGTTTTCATGCTGGGTAATTTCAAGAGCTGCGTCGAGGCGAAGAGACACCTGTTCGAGAAGGTGAAGATACCGGTGATACTCGTGTCCGGCCCGAAGCCGGACGGCCTGGACGAATACTGTGAGGCGATCGTCGCCGGCGTGGGAAGGAAATGCGAGAGGATGAGAACACCCGACGAAAGGAAGAAGCTCGATGAGATATCGGATAAGGTGGAAGAGGTGCTGAGAGCGAAGAAGATATCGCTCGAGGAAGACCCTCTGTTCGTTCACCCCGCTGAGATAAAACAGCTGCTTGAGGAATACGAACCGATAAAGGAGAGTCTCAGGCCTGCGCCGATGGTGCTGCACCTCGACGGTCTGAGGCTGAAGATACCGATGAAGGAGAACGTTGACGCCATATCGGACATGAAGGTATACGGAAGAAGACTCGGTGACATCGCCAAGATATCCGAGTCCAGGATAGACGACAGCAGCATGATCGTCCGTATAATGACGACGTCAGAGGTCAATGACCGCGACAAGGCGTAACGGAACATACCTTCTGTTCCTGAGGTTCACGGAACGTCGTGACGTGACGGCGGGATCGTTGGGAACGCTGACCGTCGCCGCAGGTGATTACTGCTACGTAGGCAGCGCCATGAACGGTCTTGACAGCAGGATAGAGAGACACTTCCGCAAGGAGAAAACGATGCGTTGGCACATCGACCGTCTGACGGTCATCGCGGACGCGATGGAGGCATACGTCTCAATGACGAGGAAGGAATGCGAGCTGTCCACCATCGCCGAGGAATGTGAATGCGTACCCGTGTTCAAAGGGTTCGGAAGTTCGGACTGCGGATGCGTGACACATCTGTTCAGAGTGAACGATGAGACGAAACTAAGGCTGTTGAATCTGTCCGCCGTGACGCCGTTCCCTTCGAAAACAGTATAGCACGTGCGTGTGACCCGCGCATTCTTATCAAAAGCATTAATAATAGAGAACATGTTTCTGAGAAGCATCGGAGAGTCCGCTTTTAGGAGTGGGGGCACAAGAATATGAAGAAAATGGACAACTTATCACGCGAGGTCACTCAAGAGACTATCATGAAGCTCGAGGAGGCGATCGGAGCCGGGAACGTCAGCACGAGCGATATGGAGAGGCTGCTTTACAGTCACGACCTCGCACCGCTTCCGAAGGAGGCGGGCGTGGCGTTCGATAACATACCGGACGTAATAGTGAGGCCGAAGAGCGCAGAGGATGTCTCGAAGATAGTGAAGATCGCATATAAGACCGGCATAGCCGTGACGCCGAGGGGCGCGTCCACGTGGGGGCTCGGAGGATGCACCCCGACCGCGGCCGGCATAGTGGTCGATTTCTCCAGCGGACTTAACGAGATATACGAGATAGACGAGGTGAACATGTGCGTGAAGGTGGGTGCCGGATGCACATGGAAGAAGGTTTACGATGCATGCGCGAAAAAAGGCCTACTCGTCGGTTCGTACCCGTCAAGCTTCCCGGCGGCGACCGTGGGAGGATGGGTGTCCACCGGCGGCATAGGACCGGGCGGTTTCAAATACGGTTCCGCCAAGGACAATGTGCTTAACATGGAAGTTGTGCTCTCCAACGGCGTGATAATCAACACCGGCTATGACATAGTTGCGAACAACATGTCCGGATACAACCTCAACCAGCTGTTCGCAGGTGCAGAGGGTACGTTGGGACTGATCGCGACGGTCACACTGAGACTGCACCCGATGGGTATCATCAAACCATTGGCGTACGACTTCCAGAACCTGAGGGACATGGGCGGACCGATAGACGATATAGTGAGACACCCGAGCGTGAGACCGCTGCACATAGCTTGGTCCGATCACAAACACTTCGAGAACCAGAGGAAAGCGGGCCTGCATGCGCCTGATGTCAAGAACCTGTTCCTTGTGACGCTGCAGGGTGACGCGGAATTCGTCGCACTCGAGGAGAAGGCGGTGGACGCCATAGTCGAGAAGCACGGAGGCGTGAAAGTATCATCGGAAGTAGCGGAGCATGAGTGGAACGAGAGGTGCTACGAGTTCAGGGCACGCAAGATCGGCGTCGGATCCATTCCGGCAGAGGTCGTCGTGCCGAACAGGAACTGGTCGGAATTCGTCGACGAGTGTTACGAAGGATTCAAGAGGATGAAGATGGACGCGGGCGGCATCATAGGTATGATAGCGGACCGCAGCACGGCGATGTTCATGCCCTATTACTTCATGGACTCGGAACTGCCGACAGGCATGACCGGGTTCGCGTACAACTACTACATGGGCGACAGGGCGATGAAGTACGGCGGTCGCTCGCTGGGTCTGGGTATATTCTTCGCGTCGAATCTGGACGTGATAAGGGATGCCGGATCGGCGGAGTTCATGAGGGTGCTGAAAACATTCGCGGACCCGAACGATATAATCAACCCGGGTCACCTTGTGTGCGGTAAGACCAGATTCGGAATAGGATTGAGCGAGAAGATCATGGGTGTCGCAAGTACTATGTTACAACTCGTGAAAGGACTCATGCCCGCGGACGCAGGGTTCGACGGCGGCGTGAAGAGATTCAAGTTCGACGAGATCGAAGAACACAAGAAAGAGACCAGGCAGCTCAAACCGTGATCACAAAAAGGGCGGCAACGCCCGTATCTTATATTTTCAGGAAGCATGAGCGGATGCGGTCGAACATATGATCTTATTTCAGGCTGTCAGTCTTATAGTATCTTCATCAGGTCCGTGACGGTATCGATCACACGTATGTTCTCATCGATCCTTTTCCAATATTCCTCTGTGCTGCCGGTAAGCACGCCTATGAATCCTGCGCCCGAGTCCCTTGCGCAGGAATGATCCATCGAATGGTCGCCTAAATACAGGATATCCTTTGGTTCCACGTTCAATTCATTCGCCAAATGTCTCATGGCGATTGGCGACGGTTTCGCCTCCGGCTCAGGATGGTCGTCCCTGCATACCAATGCGTCAAGATCATCAATAACACCGGCAACGGTCAGCGCCTTCTCGGCGTACGGTCTGCTGCCGCGGGTGAGCACACCTATCCTGTACCCCTTGCTTTTCAGATATCTGAGCATCATCTCACCGCCTTCATACGGTCTTGCGGTCATGACGTTCTCAAGTTCCACTTTCTTCACGCCCTCCCTGATCCTTTTGAAGGCGGCATCCGCGGCATCGGACATACCGTTCTCGATAAGGTACCGCATACCGTCATCCAGATTCTGTTTCGAACCTTTGCTCATTACGAGGATACTTGCAGGTACGCCGGCAACTTTCATTTCGTTGCATACGACGGTGCATAATTTTACGTAATCGACGTCGGTCCTCAGTAACGTGCCGTCCATATCGAATCCGACCGCAAGATATCTCCTTTCCGACACGTATCGGATAATGATGGACAAGATAGATAAAATTAGCCCGGAACGCTAGGTGAGGGTAGTAGGCCCCCTTCTGTTTCAGGCGACATTCAACTAACGCGCCCTACCCGCCGG
>WQZJ01000115.1 GCA_009780795.1 Methanomassiliicoccaceae archaeon | reverse complement strand
TGTTGCGTCCGGTGCCGGGTTCGCGGCCATATGGGGAATGATATTCGGGTCATGGTTCGGTTTCATGTCCGGTTCGATATTCATGATCCCCGCCATGGCGATCGTCGGCGGATTGGCGGCATTCGGTGTCACGATGCTCATAGCTGAGAAATCGGGAGGGTCGGCGATAAACTACGTCCTGGGCGGTGTGATAGTCGGATTCACGCTCTCCGCTCTACAAACGCTTGTTCTGACATTCGCACCTCCGGATGAGATCCACGCACCAGTATTCTGGTTGTTCGGGACCTTCTCAAGGGTCACATGGGACAATGTGGCGATGATAGTGTTCCCGGTATTGCTGATAGCGGCGATATCTCTGACATGGGCCAGGAAGCTCAATCTCATACTATTGGGAGAGGAGCAGGCGAAGCAGATGGGTCTGAATGTAAGGAAGTTCAACGTGACCGTGCTTATCACGGCATCCGTGCTCACTGCGGTGTGCGTCGCATTCGTCGGGATAATCGGTTTCGTGGGGCTTGTGGTGCCGCACATATGCCGCATGATACTGGGCGGCGACCACAGATTCGTGCTTCCCGCATCGTTCGTCCTCGGCGGTGTGCTCATGCTCGCAACCGATTTCCTCGCAAGGGCGTTCGGTCAGGTGCTGCCGGTGGGTGCTATAACAGCGCTCATAGGTGCGCCGATCTTTGCGTTCCTGCTGATAAAGAGAGGGAGGATGTACAGTGGCTGATCCTCCGTTGCTGGAATTGAGAGGGATGAACAAGACCTACGACAACGGGTTCCAGGCGGTCAAGGACGTATCGTATTCCATAGGCTCGGGTCTGCTGGTCGGTCTGATCGGACCGAACGGGTGCGGGAAGAGCACGATGATGAAATGTATCAACAGAGTTCACCCGATAACATCGGGTGATGTGCTGATAGACGGAGAGAGCGTCAAGACCAGCTCTCACGCTGCGCTCGCCAGGAAGATATCAAACGTTCCGGCGGAACTGAAGGTAAGCTTCGGCCTCTCGGTGTTCGATACCGTGATGACCGGCCGTTATCCGTATGCCACATCGTTATGGTGGGAGACCCGTGAGGACGAAGAGATCGTAAGAGAAGCTCTGAAGAAGTTCGGTGTCGAGGAGTTCGCGAACAGACAGCTCCATATGCTGTCGTCCGGAGAAAGACAACGAGTTCTGATCGCTAAAGCGTATGTTCAGGAACCGAGGCTCATGCTCGTTGACGAGCCCACCAGTCATCTAGACATGAAGTATAAGCTCGAAGTTATGGAGTACCTTCAGTACATGGTCAAGAAGGACATGTCCATAATGGTCGCCGAACACGATATATCGTTAATGGCCAGATATTGTGATATGTGCATAATAATGAAGAGGGGCGAGATCGTGGCGATGGGCGATCCGAAGGAAGTCATAACCTCCGAGCTGATCGAAAAGGTGTATGAGGTGAACGCATCCGTCGGTTTCGACCAGGACGGTGAACTGTACGTGCTTCCGAAGAGATACAGAGCGAAGCACGAATGACCGTTGGATGTATGGATGGATGTAATAGCCAAGTTTAAGTCCATTGACGGTATATCGTGACAGGATGAATGCGAATGACGTGATCAGGAAGGACCTTCTGGGGATAGGGGATACCGTTCACGGAGGTCAGGCGTGGAAGCTAAAGGGTGTGGAGGACTTCAGTCACAACTTGAACCCATTCGGACCGCCGATCTGTCTGCACAAGATAATATTCGACGCGGCCGCCGGGATAGATCACTATCCGGATGACAGCTCATCCGATCTCAGAGAGACGTTATCGGAACATTTCAAGGTGGATCCGAAGAACGTGATCATCGGTGCCGGTTCGTCTGACATCATAAGGATGTTCCCGAACACGTTCCTTGAGCGAGGGGATAAGGCGCTGATAATGAACCCGTCCTTCGCTGAATATTCGCATCAATGCAGGATCGCCGGTGCCGTCGTAAAAGAATTACCGCTAAGGGAGAGCAACGACCTTCGTATAGATGTCGACGAACTTCTGACGAGTTCCGAGGATGTGAAAGCGGTCTACATATGCAACCCTAACAACCCCACCGGAAGGATAGAGCCGAGGGACAAGATACTGAGGATCGTGAAGGAATGCAGCGAACGCAACACGCTTGTGTTCCTGGACGAGACGCTTCTCGAACTGGTTCCGGACCACGGCGACATAAGCTGCATCGAATATGTGAACGAATTTGATAATCTTGTCATCATCGGGTCACTGACCAAATCGTTCGCCATACCCGGCATAAGGATCGGATTCGGTTTTTCGAACGAGAACATCATCAACGCGATGAACAAGGTCAGGATGACATGGAACGTCGGGCATATAGAGCAGTACACAGCGGCATGTCTGATCAGGGACCATATGGATCATGTGACCGATGCAGCGAAACTCATGCGCAGCGAATCCAGATACATGCACCGTGAACTGAACGACATAGGATTCAAAGTGGGAATGACCGATTCCTTCTTTTTCTTCGAATCGCTGAGAAGCATCGGTATGGATGTTCCAGAGTTCAAGAAAAGGATGCTCTCGTCCGACATAATGATAAGGGACTGCGGTTCCTTCGGCGAGAGATTCAGGGATCACATAAGATTCTGCGTCAAGGACAGGAAAAGGAATGACATGTTCATCGATGCCGTAAGAAAAACCATGGACGGGGTGAGCTGACACGGAACTGTGGTTGTGTGCGTTTCTCATAGTAATGGTCGCACTGGCCATAGACCTTGTAATAGGCGACGTTCCCAACTCCATACATCCGCTCAGATGGATAGGCAACCTGCTTGACAAGATAGACAAACGGATAAAAAGGAAAAGCCGCAGATCGACGATATTCAAGGGATTCTTATCGTATCTGCTGGTGGCGTTCCTGTTCCTGTTCTTCGCACTCACGGCGACGGCGCTGATCCGTAACATCAACAGTGAATATGCGATATACGCGTG
This sequence comes from Methanomassiliicoccaceae archaeon, assembly GCA_009780795.1. Taxonomy (GTDB): domain Archaea; phylum Thermoplasmatota; class Thermoplasmata; order Methanomassiliicoccales; family Methanomethylophilaceae; genus Methanomicula. Next base: position 916 of record WQZJ01000115.1, on the reverse strand, counting down.
GATCGTCGTCTGTGCGTTCATATTCAAACTGACTTTCGCCGCCTCGTTCAGAAAATACTGCTCGCCTATCCAAAAAGACCTGGAAAAAGGCGACCTGGAGGCGGCGGCCGCGAAGACGCAGATGATCGTCAGCAGAAAGACGGAAGGAATGGATGCGGAGCACATAGCGTCATCGTGCACCGAAACCATATCGGAGAACTATGCGGACAGTGTTTGCTCGCCCGGTCTGTACTTCGGACTGTTCGGGATGTTCGGCGCGATAATGTTCAGATGTTGTAATCTAATGGACGCGATGTGGGGATATCTGAACGAAAAATACAGGGACCTCGGCTATTTCCCGGCGAAGTTCGATGATATCCTGGGATACGTCACATCACGCATCTCGATATTGTTCATAGCGATGGCATCCGTCTTCGTCGGGGGAAGTCCGCGTAAAGCGATATCTACGGCAAGGGCGCAGCATAAGATGACGCCGAGCCCGAACAGCGGGTGGCCGATGACGGCGGCCGCCGGGGCGCTGGGTATAAGCATGGAGAAGGAAGGTACGTACGTAATGGGCGAGGGCCCGTTACCGTCTGTCAAAGACATCTCAAGATGTTACAAACTGATAGAGGCGGCATCGTTCCTTTTCCTTTTGTTGGTGACCGTCCCGCTGTATATGTTGGTGGGGGTGCACATACAGATTTGTATGGAGGATGCTATATTGAGATTATTTGAGATGATACTATGAACGATGTCGATGTGAAGATAGAGCACTCCGGCGGATCCACGGTGGCTGTCGTCAGACTGAAGGAGAAGATGGAGATATTCTGTTCACCGGGCGTGTCGAACGTCGGTAACACGATATCGGACACGCTGATGATAATGGAAGTTCCGAAGATGTACGATAACCCCGATCCGCTGAGCGATATAGAGA
>WQZJ01000114.1 GCA_009780795.1 Methanomassiliicoccaceae archaeon | reverse complement strand
GTTCACCTTCTCGGTGGTCTGCCCAATGTTGTAAGACACGCGCGGGTCCTTGCCGCCCATGTAGTTGTCTATCTGCACTTGCGTACCTTTTACGGCAACCTTCATCGGGAAGTGTGAGAATACCACTTTCATATGGTACGTGTACCCTTCCGTCACGCCTCTGAACATGTTCCTCAGATGCGCGTAGTAGGTACCTACCATAGCTTTCTCCTTCACTCTAGGATACTCGCAGCTCACTGTCACGTTTGCTTCCTCGATGGCAATCTTTACGCGGGGGTGCGCGAAGTTTCTGCTCAGTTCACCCTTTGGCCCTTTGACCTTCAATATGTTCCCGTCCTGTGAGACGGAAACACCGCCGGGGACGGCGATGGTGCTTTCGATTTTCCCTGCAATTGTCATCTCTTTCCCTCAATACACGTATGCCAGCAGTTTTCCGCCTATGCCCAGCTCCTTGGCGCGGGCATGTGTTATCACGCCCTCCGTGGTGCTCATTATAAGCACACCAAAGTCCTGCGCCGGCAGGAATCTTGCTTCAAATTTTTCAAGATCGTTCACTTTGACCGAATACCTGGGCTTTATCACGCCGCAGTTATTGATCGCTCCTCTCATCATCACGCGGAACTGTCCCGCGCGGCCGTCCTCGACATATTCGAACTGGCTTATGTAGCCGTGGTCCTGCATCACCTTCAGCACGCGGCCGATAAGTTTTGATGACGGACGAACGGTGCATTCGCTCTTTCCTATCGAAGAGGCGTTCTTCATTACAGACATTGCGTCATTCAACGGGTCATTTTGCATCTTGGATCACCTCACGAATATTTCTTGAACCCCAGCTCAGGGGCCATATCCCTGAAGCACTGGCGGCAGAGGTGCATCCCGTATCTTCTGATGATACCTCTCCTGCGGCCGCATCTTTTGCATCCTTTCGACCTGCCGAACTCCTTCTTGGGCTTCATTCGACCACCTCTATCTCGAAGCGCGACCTCATGAATTCGAGTGCCTCGCCGCGGTCCATGCGGTGCCCCTTCGGAAGACGCCTTCTCAGGATGGAGCGCTGCGTCACCCTGTTCCCCGCTCTGCGGAGGACGACGCTGACATCCATCCCGAATATTCCGATCTCGGGATCGTACTTCATTCCGGGGAAGTCCGTGTAGTCGGCGATGCCGAAGGACATGTTGCCCTCCTTGTCGAACGAATACGCCGGTATCCTCCTCTCCCTTATCTCCAGCGCCCTGTTCAGGAACTCCTCTGCGGACTCTCCTCTCAGCGTCACCTTGCAGCCGAGCGGCATGCCCTTGCGTATAGCGAGGTCCCTGTTGATCGTCCTGGAGATGGTCTGCACCGGCTTCTGGCCGGTGACCATCTCTATGACCTTCTGCGCTTTCACCAATCTCTCTCCGGCCTCGCCGACGCCTATGTTGACGACGATCTTCTCCACACGGGGCTCTCTCATCACGTTCATATGATGCTCGCCTCCGGTAGCTTGAGTGCCGGTTTCTTGGAACCGATTATGAACACGTGACCTTTCACGGTCTCCGTGCCGTCCTCGAACTTCACCACGTCATCCGTCGTTCGCCTGACGCAGACGAGTTCGGACACAACGGGCGTCCTGCCTGCGTGCGGCCCCTCGATGATCATCGCGGCGGAGCCGGGTGCCAACGGATACGCACCGGTTATCTTCTTCTCGTACAGGTCGAACTTCAATGTGTCGCCGGTACTGTACTTGTTCTCGACGAGAACGATGTTCCTTCCGTCGTGAAGGTTCAACTGTGTCTTACCGCCACGGACAGTGGTCTTGTTCTCGATCCTGCAGAGCTTCCATCTTGCTTCCTCGTCCGATATCGGGATGAGCGTGAGCTTACCCTTCTCGGTCAGGAGCATACGGTAGTTGGAGTTCGTCCTCGGTATGGTGATGACGTCCATCAGGCCGATCGGCATCTTGTGGCTCCTCAGCGGTTTCCCGTCTATCATGACCTCACGGTTACCGATTATCCTCTTCGCCTCCTTGGCGGTGTCGCACACCTTCAGCATGTCCCTCAGGACCACTGCGGCCGGCATGCTCCTCTCCACCGCGTGCGGGCCCGGCGACTGTTTGGTGACCCAAACGGTTACCTTCCTCTTCAGCGGCCACGACCTGGGCGCGGCCAGTCTCTTCATTTGGGCGCTCATTCTTTTTCCTCCTTCCTGGAGAGGGCCTCGGCCCTCCACTCGTCGCTGAGGTCCAGCTTCGTTATGACCAGGTTCGACGCATGCACCGGCCTCGCGACCGCGGTGCCGTCCGCCTGGTTTATGGTTATACCGTCAACGATCACACGGCCTGTGTCTGTGAAGACCTCCATGACCTTGCCCTCGTTCCCGCGTACGTCCCTCTTGCCTGTCATCACCACGACCGTGTCGCCGCGGCATACTCTCGCAGACCTTACGCCGTGCTTCTCCCTGAGCTCTGTGCTCAGGTGCGCGGATACGCACTTGCTTCTGACGTGTGCGGGCGCGTTATTCTGCCTTTTCCTTTGCACTCTCGCCTTACTGCTTCTTACAACCATTCGAGCACCTCACACTATCATGTTCGCCGTCGCGGCTACGCGGGGCCATCTCTCCGCCGCCTCACGCGCGACCGGTCCCTTTATGTCCGTTCCCTTCGTCTCGCCCGTCTCCGTCGTTATGACGGCTGCGTTGTCCTCGAAGAAGATCATCGTCCCGTCCGGACGCCTCATCGGCCTCCTCTGTCTGACGACGACCGCGTAAACGATCTGTCTTCTCATCTGCGGCGTCCCTTTCTTGACCGATGCCATCACCAGGTCCCCGACGCCCGCGGACGGCACACGTCTTGCGACGCCTTTGTACCCGGGTACGGTTATTATCTCGATGACCTTCGCACCGGTGTTGTCCACCACGTCCAGGCGAGACCCGTTCTGTACTCCCTTCGTCTGATTTCCGGCTATCCCTTTCATTTGGATCACCGCTTCTCCACTACGACGAACGACACCGTCTTGCTGAGCGGACGGCATTCCATCACTTTGACGTTATCCCCTGCCTTCAGCTCGAGGCACGGCGGCGCGTGCACCGAATATTTGCTCGTTCTCTTCTCATATCTCTCATATTTCTTTTGATATCTCAGATATGTGTGCTCGACCACTACGGTCTTATCCATTTTAACTGATACGACGGTGCCCTCCATTATCTGGCCCCTTACCGGGAGCGTCCCGTGGAACGGGCAGTTCTCATCGCTGCATTCCGCGGCGGGAGGGTTGACGTCTATTCCGATGTCCTTAACTTTTGCTACCATTGAATTCACCTAACCTTCTTTATCCTGTCCTCTGGTCGGTGCAGTACCTCTGATCCTCTAATGACGAATCTGCTGCCTTCGTATGTGAACGCGAACTCATTGTCGTGCTTCGGGACCATCCTCTCCGTTCCGGCGGAGCCGATGATGAATGTGTTCCTGGTCTCGTCCAGGACGATCCCTTCTATTCCTTCATAGCACGGTGCCGAAAGCACCTCCACATTCAATCCTATCAATTCACCTTTCATGAGTTCACTTTTCCTCATATTCATCTGACCTCTGTCTGGAATCCGATGTCTTCCAGGACAGCCTTCACTTTCTTCTTGTGGTCCCCCTGAAGCTCGATGCGTCCGTCCTTGGCGGTCCCGCCGGCGGCGCATCTCGATTTCAGCTGTTTAGCGAGGTCGTCTATGTCGATATCGTTGCCGTCTATGCCGTCGATCACGGTAACTGTTTTACCGTACCTGCGGCTGTCGGTGGATATCCTCACGGTCTGCTGCTCTCTTGCGATCTCCTCGCACATGCATAGCTCGCCAGGCAATCCGCATACAGGGCAAATGTCCGCCATTATTTCTCTTCCTCCTCCTTCTGGACGGTCAGTATGCGGGCGATGTTGGTACGCAGTGCGCGGATGAG
>WQZJ01000113.1 GCA_009780795.1 Methanomassiliicoccaceae archaeon | reverse complement strand
TGACGCGCTCTCATGATATACTGCGTTATCCGTTTCGGCCGCGACAGCGTCGTAATGCTCCTTTGACGCCCTGGATATCAGTAAATAACCATCATCTGGGACCTGCTTGGCCACGTCCGCCACCATCTTCGGTGTCTTGGGAAGTGCATAGACCACCTCAGGAACGTTCTTCCTCATTTTGCGAGCGTGATCGAACACCGTGTGGCCATTCACTTTCTCAACGTAGTCAAGCCTCAGCGCCTTCTCAGCTTCAGCAATAGAAATCTCGTCCTTCTTCAAAGACTCCAGAATGTCCCTGATGCTCATGGCATTAGCAATGGTATAGCAATATCTTAACTTTCTGTCTATCCATCCGTACGGCGTACATCCGCGTCCGGGTTCTGACTGTTTTCTTGAATCTCATCGAACTTTTGAAACTGAATTGTTTCTAAATTATTTTTTGAAACCAAAATGTTTCTGAGGACTCAAAATATATAAACGTCAGATGTGGATCGCTGACTCCGGTTCAAATTCGAGTGAACCTACTCCTATGTTTAAAGGATGGGTATCTAATGATTCTCATCAGAATTACTTTAAAATTTTTTTTGACTCTAACTTCCTTATCTGCTTCCTCTTTTATGAAAATAAATCATTGTGTCCTGATCTCACTTCTTTCATGCACGACCGAACCTGTCGAAATAGACTTCAAACCGTTCAATACATCGAACGCGTTTTGTGAAGTGAGGTCATGATTTAAATCATATCATGTGTTCAAGCGGGACGCAGATGACCATATCTAAAAACAAATTCAACGGAAAGTTCATCAGAGCGGAGTACAGCACCAACGACAAAGAATGGTTGTTCTCCACAGTTGACGTTGCAGCGGCGCTCACCGGATCTAAATATCCGCGCAGATACTGGAGTGACGTGAAAAGACGGTTGAACGGAGACGAGTTGTACGCAAAAATCGTACAACTGAAAATGCGTTCAGCCGACGGAAAATCGTATAATACGGATGTTCTGAACGCAAAAGGACTTATCAAATTGGTGGAAACCATAAAATCTCCGCATACCGAAGCGTTCATTGAATGGCTTACGCGGTTCATCGGAGCGGAAAAGAGATTCATTCTAAAACACAAAGATGTTGACGTCGTTGAGCTGGAGATCGACGAGAACGGATTGGTATCCTCGTTGGGAGAAATACTGAACGGACCGCATCTGCCCGTCGGGACGGTGAATGAGAGCGGCATCGATCCCGCGGAGCTGAAGGATTGGTGGAAAAATCGTTCGATACCGGCGAGCCGTGACGGTCTTCGGAACTTCCTGGAGTCATTGGACATTGTGTTACCACAGGAACTTCTGAAAAGGAGTTTCGGCCTAAGTTTATCAGATCAGTATTGGATATGCCCGCGCAACGAAGTATTACGGTGGGAGGACATCGACTTCTTTCATAACGACTTTTCCGAAGACATAGGAAATATACTGTTCGGCAAACATGACAGTAAGGATGCCGGCGCAATAGATCTTATATCTCCAGACAACACGTCCGACGGCGTACTTAGAAAAAGGTGGAAGATAATCAACGGCAAACGATGTCTTTTGAAAAGCGGCAGCAAGCCTAACAATCAAGAGGTCGCGAACGAAGTTTTGGCATCGCGTATATGCGAACGACTCGGCATACCGTATGTGAACTATTGGATAACGGAGATTGACGGCGATAGGTACAGCGTCTGTGAGGACTTCATAACAGGAGATACAGAATTGGTTCCGGCGTACCGTATAAAGACGCTCATAAAGAAAGAGAACCACGTCTCCGGTTATGAAAGTTATATTGCGAAAGCAGAAGAACTCGGTATTTCGGACGCTCGTAAGAGGACCGATATGATGCTCGTACTTGATTTCATAATCGCGAACAATGACAGACATTACAACAATTTCGGCCTGGTCAGGAATGCTGACACGCTGGAATGGATATCCGTTGCACCTATCTACGACTCCGGAACGTCAATGTGGTGCAAAGAGGTGCCGAGCATGTTCAATAGGGGAAAGGATGAAAGCAAGCCATTCAGAAGTACGCATGAGAAACAGATCGAACTGGTGAGCGACCTTTCATGGCTGAACATCGGCGCACTTGACGGCATTGAAAACGAATATGCTGATATCCTTCCATCGTCCGTCACGGATCCGTCCGAGTTTTATACCCGGTATAAAGCGCTCTGCTCTGCACTGAGAACGCGGATCGATATGCTAAAGGCAGTCATGGACAAGAAACGAAAAATAGAGAATTATTGACTCTACGGCTAAAACCGCCTGACGAGAGAACTGACAATGAGGTGGTTGTCGCGATAAACACGCATTTCAATGACGAACATGCTGTAATCGATGTCCGCGAACATTTAGTCATTGATTGCGATGCCGTCGTCCTTGTATACGGTTACGATAAGACTGCCCTACACGGCTGCGCGGCCGTAATAGGTTAAAATACTGATACATACAATTAGAATAATGTCACGGAGAGAACACATGAAAGACAGGGACATCCTTTGCGGCCATTTGTCAAAGATGGACGGTATAGCGGTATCGTTCTCAGGAGGGGTGGACAGCACTGTCGTTCTTGCCGCTGCGATGAGGGCGCTGCCTGATGACCATGTGGCGGTGTTCGCCGATGTTCCGATGTTATCCGAGCGTCAGCGACGTATCACGATGAACGTCGCAAATGAACTGGGTGCGAACGCAGTCTCCGTAAAATTGGAGTGGGACGACCTTCCGGGCATACGTGATAACACTGAGGAAAGATGCTACATCTGCAAAAGAGGGATATATTCCGCTGTACGCCGTATCGCCGACGATAACGGGTACGTATGCGTTGACGGTGAGAACTCATCCGACAGAAGTGAGGATAGGCCTGGCAGAAGGGCCGCCGGGGAGTTCGGCATCATCAGTCCGCTGAAAGAGCTAGGATTTTCCAGGGACGCCGTGAGAAGGATGTTCTCCGAACTTCGTCTCACTACGGACGTTCAGAAGGAGACGTGCATGGCAACGAGAATACCGTTCGGCGTCCCGTTCGGTGACGCCGACATAAGATTCATAGGTGAATGTGAGGAACTCATCAGAGAGATTGCGGGAGTACGTCAGATAAGGATGAGGTTGCGTGACGGTCGTGCGCATCTGCTGACATCGCCTGACTCCGTCCGCTCGCTCATGGAGAAAGAGGAAGAATTATCATCAATGCTCCTTAAAAGAGGGATAACCGCCGTTGTCATAGACGCTGACGGATACAAGGAATAATGTCCGTCGATTAAAATGAAGAGGAAACAAGAGACGATCAGCTCCGGAGAGCCGTTTGCAAGGGGTCGTCTCCTGTATCGGGTCCGCATCTATCTTTCACTATATAACGTGTTCTTTTTGCGATAGTTAAGGAAAACGGAGATAGAAAGAGAGGGTATACTCACTTCTCCAGTCTCACACGGACGGAATCCCTGTGCGCGATCAGACCCTCTGCCTCCGCTATGGTTTCGATGACATCCGCCATGCTCTCCAGGCCTTCCTTCGACATCATCTGCACCGTGCACGTTTTCCTGAAGTGCGAGACGTTCAGCCCTGACATCACCGCCGCGTTGCCGGCGGTCGGGAGTATGTGGTTCGTTCCGGACGCGTAGTCGCCGGCGGCCACCGGTGTGTACGGGCCTATGAACACCGATCCGGCGTTCCTCACAAGGTTCAGCGCACCCATCGCGTCCGCCACCTGTAACGACAGGTGCTCAGGCGCCATTACGTTCATTGTTTCCACGCATTCCTCAACGGTGTTCCTTATCATATAGCCGGAGTTGTTCAACGCCTCCTTTATTATCTTCAGCCGCGGGGAGGATGACATCATCCTCTCGATGTGCTTCCACACCTTTGCCGGAAGTGACTTGTCCGTTGTCACAAGAACACATGCCGATGACGGGTCGTGCTCCGCCTGCGCCAGTATGTCCGCCGCTATGAACAT
>WQZJ01000112.1 GCA_009780795.1 Methanomassiliicoccaceae archaeon | reverse complement strand
CGTACGCCTTGAGCATCTCCATCTGAGCCGACAGGGAGAAACCTTCGGTCGCCTGGTCCTCTGTGGAAACGCGGGCATATGCGGCAATAGTTCTGATCTGGTCAGGCATGCGATCCTCCGTCGGCCGTCTCGCCCTCCTCTTTATCTATAATAGCCTCATGTACGCCGTCCCGTACCGTACCGTCCCATCTTATCTTCCCTATGTATAATGGGTTCCGTAATATCTTGTGGATCGATTGTCTGTTCCACGTACCGCCCTTTTTCGCGGGTATCTCATCCTCATTGAGTCTTTTTGCGATCTCTTCCGTAGACAGTCCTTCGGAGCGCATCCGATATATCATTCTGACTATCCTTGCCTCATCAGGCTCTATGTGCAACGCCCTGTCACCATATACGTAACCATACGGATGGCCTGAACCGAGCGGCCCCGTGCCTAGTTCCGCCTTGCGCTTCATTCCCATCTTGACCCTTTCACCGATCTGCTCGCTCTCGAGCTGCGCGATCCTCTGCATGATGTCCATGACGAATCGCCCCATGGCAGTGGTGGTGTCAAACTTTTCCTGTATTGAATTGAATTCCTTTCCGCTTTTCTTTAAATTATCCATCATAGCGGCAAAATTCACACTGTTCCGGTGGATGCGGTCCATCTTCAGGACGAGTAATACGTCCCAATCATTCATGGACGCCATCATCTCTTTATAGGCGGGCCTCTCGGTATTCCTGCCTGAATAACCGTCGTCGACATATCTGCCGACCGGCGTCCAATCTCTGGAGCGGCAATAGGCCTCAAGCTTCTTCATCTGTGCGTCTAAAGAGAAGCCTTCCTTTGCCTGGTCCTCTGTAGAGACCCTAACGTATAGCGCTACGCGCATGCATCCATCCCATATAATAATCGGAGTAGAAGTATTTAAAGCTGTCAGACCGCCGTCCGACATTTTCCGCGTTAATATATCCAGCTGAGTGTCTGCGGATCTGCCCTTTGTGACGGCCCAGAATCACTTTTAGGATATCCTAATATTACTATTCCTTTCAAAATGTGATCATCAGGAACGTTAAGTTCGTTCATGAAATCCCTGTCCTTGCCGAGGCCGAGCGCCATCCCTATGTAACATGATCCCAGACCGAGTGATGACGAGGCAAGCATCATGTTCCCCGCTGCCAAGGAGGCATCTGTACCTGGCGTCAGTATCCCGGGTGCTGTGAATATGAATATGGTCGCAGGAGCGTCGTAGAACAGGTTGTATTGAGGATTCGTTAGTTCACCCTCGAGGAACGGGCTGGAGAGCCCGATATTCCTCATGTACCGATACAGTATCTTATCTCTTTCAGAAAAGTATGCATCCTCTGCCTGTTCATGACCACCACGAACCTGAGCTTCTGGAGGTTGAGGCCGTTAGGCGCATGGAAACCAGATTTGATAACTTCTCTGACAATATCCTTGGCCACCGGCTTATTGAGGTAGGTTCTCACAGATCTTCGCGTATAGATGGCATCAAGAACTGCGTTCGATCCCATGACAGGATATCGCGGAGCTGAAAGAAACATGGCACGGATAGGTTAACTGAGAGTAGTATTAACAGAAAATGTGTGAAAAATAAGGAGGTTGATAAAAGTGGGGGCTGAGCCCCCTTTACGTTTACATCATTCCGCCGATACCGCCCATACCGGGGCCGCCCATGTTCGGGTCGCCCATCGGGTTCATCGGCGGTGCGCGCCTGGAGGCGATGACGTCATCGATCCTGAGGATCATGTTCGCCACCTCCGTTGCGGACGAGATGGCCTGCGTCTTCACCCTCAGAGGTTCAACGACGTCCAGCTCCAGCATGTCGGCCGCCTCTCCGGTCTCAAGGTTGAGACCGAAGTTCTTTCCGCCCTTCTTGTCGTGCGCAGCTTTCAACTTTATTATGGAGTCTATGCTGTCTATTCCCGCGTTCTCGGATATGGTCCAGGGGATGATCTCCATCGCCTTGGCGAACGCCTCTATCGCCAGCTGCTCCCTGCCGCCGACCGATGACGCGTACTCGGAGAGCCTCAGCGCAAGCTCTATCTCAGGTGCGCCCGCACCTGCGACGACCTTGCCGTCCTCCATCGCGACGCCGACCACACGTATCGCATCGTGCAGCGCACGCTCTACCTCGTCCATCACATGCTCGGTACCGCCGCGTATCACTATCGATACGGCCTTCGGGTTGGAGCAGCCGGTGATGAACGTCATGTCCTCAGCGCCCACTGCCCTCTCCTCGACCGTCTTGGCGTTGCCGAGGTCCTTCGCCGTCAGTTCGGCTATGTTGCCCACTATGCTGCCGCCGGTGGCCTTTGCGAGTGCCTCCAGATCGGTCTGCTTCAGGCGCCTGCATCCGAAGATGCCCTGTTTGGCCATGTAGTGCTGCACGAGATCGTCAACACCCTTCTGACAGAACACAACATTCGCACCGGCCGCCTTGACCTTGTCGACCATCGCTTTGAGCGTGGACTCCTCTTCCGCGAGGAAAGCTGCCATGGCCGTCGGGTCGTGGATGCTGATCTGTGCGTCCATCTCTGTTTTCTTTATCTCCATCGGCACCGCGAGCAGTGCGATCTTGGCGTTCTCGACCTTCTTGGGCATGCGCGGGTGTACCCTCTGCTTGTCTATTACGATGCCCTCTACCATGTAGGTGTCCCTTATGACGCCGCCCACTTTCTTCTCTATCTTGATGTTGTCGACGTTAACTTTACCGTCATCCAGTATGGATTTCGCCGCTTTTACGACGACGTCCGACAGATAGTCGCCCTCTCCGCCGATCGACTTGCCGGTAAGCGCGGTCATCGCCACTTTCTTGACCCTCTTGTCGTCGGCCTTCACGGACATGCCGTTCAGTATCTCCGCGGCCTTGGCGGCTGCAAGTTTGTAGCCGTTCGTTATGACGGTCGGGTGAACGTTGGAGTCGATCAACGACTCGGACTGCTTCAGGAGTTCACCGGCAAGGACGACGGCGGACGTCGTACCGTCACCGCACTCGTCATCCTGTGTCTTGGCGACCTCGACGACCATCTTGGCCGCGGGGTGCTGGACGTCTATCTCCTTGAGGATCGTCACACCGTCGTTCGTTATGATGACCTCGCCGATCGTGTCGACGAGCATCTTGTCCATTCCCTTGGGACCGAGTGTCGATCTTATGGAGTCCGCGACGGCTTTCGCGGCCGCGATGTTGTTGAACTGCGCCTCTTTGTCTTTGCTTCTTTCCGTGCCCTCTTTGAGGACTATGATTGGCTGATTACCGGAACCATACATAGAATGTACTCTCCTATTTCTGAGACAAACGTAATTTAGTTCTTCTATATTAATGTTGCCATGTTATAACGGCCTGCCACTTAATAATATTTTATAATGAGATAGCATCCGGCAGCATTCGATGATGATATTGCGATAAAGTATCATCCAACGTGTTTCTGACGTGTCCTCTCTATGAACTCATGGTCGTACATATCGTCAATGTGCACGAGCATGACATCACGTGCCTCCGCCATGACCTCGAGATCATCAGTGAATCCGAGCCTTGAGAACAATGCGTATCTTTTGATGTCTATGCCCTTCACACGATCCGCTTTTTCGAAAAGGTCCTCCATGTCCGCAACATCCGCACGTCTGTTAGTGAATTTGCATTCCGCATACAGTCCGATACGTTTGCCCCCGGATGCGTATGAACCTATGACGTCGATCTCCCTCGTCTCCTTTCCGATTATGCCCCACCATCTTCCGGTGATCGGGTAGCCTATACGTTTCACGAATTGAGCACATATCCCTTCGAATACCTTTCCCATATAGTCCGGCATCTCCCTTTCTATGTTCTTGGAAGTACGGTCTGTCGTGTCGGAGAGGATCTGTTTTCTTTTGTTCACTGCCATGTGATAGCGGAACCTGAAAAGATTATCGGAAAGGAAATACAGAGTGCGCCTGCCGTTCTCCTCATTGAACGGTTCCGCCTTCTCGACATATCCGAGATCCACTAGATCG
>WQZJ01000111.1 GCA_009780795.1 Methanomassiliicoccaceae archaeon | reverse complement strand
GCATGAGCTCCAGGCCGTCCGAGAACGATTCCGAGTACGACGGTCCGTTGCCTATGAACAGCATCGTACCCGCTCTCCCCTTTTTGCACGGCGTCACACCGACGTTGACCATGCGTTCCTTCATTTCCTCGGGAGCCTTCTCGATGCCGTCGATCCTCTTCGGTTCGTAGTCGCTCACGATGTACTCGCTCAGGTCTATGTCGGGACCGTATCCCGCTTTCTTGTCAAGCGCGCCTCTTACCTCTTTATCTTTCGGCATTGGATGCACTCCTTGTATCCTCTTTCTCTGATATCCTTCAGTATGTCCATCGGCCTTCCGGAACATTTTATGCGTCCGTCGTTGAGCACGTACGCGTTGTCGGCGCCGATATGCTTCAGTATGTCCCCGGTGTGTGTTATCACAAGCGCCGAGACCACCTTTCCGAGTTTGCAGTGTGTATCCTCATAGAGAAGGTCATGTACCTTTTTTCCGACGAGGTCTATGTTCTCAAGGTCCACACCGGACTCCGGTTCGTCGAGTAATATGAACTTCGGCCTCTGTGCGGTCAGCTGCAGTAATTCCGATCTCTTTATCTCGCCGCCGGAGAACCCGACGTTTATATCCCTCTCAAGGAACTCGTCCATCTTGAACTCCCCGGACCTCTTCAGGATGTCATCCTTATTGGAGACGACCGATACGAGGTCCTTGAGCTTCACGCCGACGATGTTCGGCGGCCTCTGCATCATCATCCCTATGCCTAATCGTGCTCTTTCGTCTATCGGCATCTTTGTGATGTCCATGTCATTGTAAAGTATGCGTCCCTTCGTCACGGTGCAGTGGCCCAGGCCCATTATCGCGGCGAGAAGCGTGGATTTGCCGGAACCGTTCGGACCGAACAACACGCATGTCTGTCCGTCCCCGATCTCAAGGTGTATGCCTTTCAGGATCTCCTTTCCGCCGGCCTCAACATGAAGGTCCTCTATTTTCAACACTGTTATCCTCACCACCTAGCAGTTTACAAAGTATATTAATGATGCTGTACGATATTCACTAATCGCGAGATCCATATTTAACGGTTAACTGCCGTCAAGTTAATATCCAGCCTCCATGTACGGACGAGCATGAAGATAGTCGCGCTCAACGGAAGTCCCAGACTGGCCGGCAACACGTCCGCCGCGATAAATGCGGTGATGGACGAGTTCGAGAGGCACGGGTTCAGGACGGAGCACGTCCAGATGTACGGAAGCATCATGACACCGTGCAACGACTGCGGCTCATGCGTCCTCCGCGGGGACGGGAGATGCATCAACGAGAACGACGACATGAACGATTATTTCGACAAGCTGACGGAGGCCGACGGGATAATACTCGCTGCGCCGTCATACTACGGCGGGATGCCCGGGCAGATGAAGCTGCTGCTCGAACGGATAGGCGCATGTGCGGCATCCGCGGCCGGAGGGAACAGACTAGCTCGTAAAGTGGGCGGCGCGATCGCCGTGCACGCCCGCGACGGCGGTCTGCAGGTGTATTCGGAACTCGTCTCATTCATGCTCCGCAACGGGATGTTCGTATGCGGTTCGCAGCCGCTGACCATACTCACGGGCGAAAAACCCTCGGAGGTGCTCAGCGACAAAAAAGGCATGGCCGCCGTAAAGGAACTGGGAAAGGAGATGGCCTGGCTCATCGACACGCTCTCCGATCGCCAATGACCGTCTGCGAAGGCTGAGACGAACATAAAAAATACTCTTACTTCCATACGCCCCCTGAGACATGTACTGGAGAGACGATTACGAGAAGAAAGTGTCAACGCCCAAAAAGGCGCTTGCGGCCGTGAGACCCGGCAGGACGATATTCATAAGCGGCGGATGCGCCAAACCGCAGTACATGCTGGAGAACCTCCTGAAGAAGGAGACCTCCCGCGACAACAAGGTGCTTACTTCCTTCAACTTCCTGCCGAGCCCGTTCGCGGACGAGGTCGTGCAGAAGAACTTCCGTGTGAACTCGTTCTTCATGGACACCGAGGTGGAAGAGGGTGTATCGAAAGGGAGCATGGATTACACACCCATACACACTTCGGAGTTACCGTTCATGTTCGAATCCGGCAGGATAGGCGTCGACGTCGCCATTGTTCAGGTGTCCCCGCCGGACATCCACGGGTTCTGCTCCCTGGGAACGTCGGTGGACATAGCGAAATCGGCGGTCAGGGCTGCGAATATAGTCATCGCTGAAGTGAACCTTCAGATGCCGAGGACGCTCGGCGATTCCTTCATCCATGTCACGGACATGGATTTCATAATCGAGGTGGATTATCCGGTGGAGCATGAGTTCGACCCGGAGGACGTTACAGATTCGGTGCTGGACGCGCTCGGTAAGAACGCCGCCAAGCTGATATCCGACGGTTCCACGATACAGGTGGGCATCGGCAGGATACCCAACGGGATACTGAAGCACTTCAGGGACAAGAAGCACCTGGGCGTCCACACGGAAATGTTCTCCGACGGCGTCATCGATCTGGTGGAGGCCGGTGTGATCACCGGCGAGAAGAAGACGATACACGTCAACAAGATAATCACATCATTCGTCATCGGTTCGCAGAGGCTGATGGAGTTCGTCGACAACAATCCGACGATAGAGTTCCGTCCCTCCGACTACACGAACAATCCTATCGTGATAGCAAGGAACGAGCACATGGTCGCCATAAACACTGCGTCATCCGTCGACCTCACAGGTCAGGTGCTCACAGACAGGACAGGCCTCAAGAAGGTGGATAACCCGGGCGCGACCGCCGAGTTCGCCCGTGCCGCGTCATACTCGCACGGAAGGTCGATAATAGTCATACCGTCGATGGCCGAGGACAAGTCCAAGATAATCGCCACGATCCCGAAGGGAGCGGGTGTTTCGCTGTCCCGTGAGGACGTTCACTACGTCGTTACGGAATACGGTATCGCTCACTTGAGGGGAAGGTCGATAGCGAACCGTGCGCTGGAGCTGATAAGCGTGGCACACCCGAGGTTCCGAGCGAAACTCCTCGACGAGGCGGTCAAGCACGGCTACCTTCCGAAGGATCAGAGCAGCCGCCCGTACACCGGGAAACCGTATCCGAGCGAGTTCGAGTTCTCCGAGATATTCAACGGTACTGAATTGTCCATACGCCCTCTGAAGCCGACGGACGAGGATATGATGAAGGAACTGTTCTACTCGTTCTCGGAGAAGACGATGCAGCAGAGGTTCATGTCCACACGCGTCATACAGCCCAGGTACGAGAGGATGAGCCAGGTGAACATAGATTACGATGTCACCATGGGTTTCGGGATATTCCAGAAGATAGGCCAGAAGATGGTGATGATCGCCATGTGCAACTACGAGCAGGAGATGAAGACCGGCACCGCGGAGGTGTCGTTCGTCGTCAGGGACGAGTGGCAAGGAAAAGGACTCGGAACGTACATGCTCGATCTTTTGGTAAAGGTGGGAAAGTCCAGGAACGTGAAGACGTTCACCGCCGAGGTACTGTCGAACAACGCGAACATGCTCAACCTGTTCTACCGTACCGGACTCGATGTGAACGCGAAGCTCGAGGACGACGTCTATCTGGTATCGTTCAACCTGGTCAAGGGATCCAGATGATCAATTCTTGTCGCGGTCCCTTATCTCCACACGTCTGATCTTGCCGCTCATGGTCTTCGGCAGGACGGGTACGAATTCGACGATCCTCGGATACTTGTACGGAGCGGTCTCCTTCTTCACGTAGTCCTGGATCTCCTTCATCAGTTTGTCGGACGCTTCGTATCCCTCTCTGAGGACGATGGTCGCCTTCACTAGCTGTCCCCTGATGTCATCGGGCACGCCGGTGACGGCCGATTCGCGGACCGCGGGATGATGGGCGAGCACGCTCTCTATCTCGAACGGGCCGATCCTGTACCCGGACGATTTTATTATGTCGTCGTTCCTGCCGACGTACCATATGTAACCGTCCTCGTCCTTCCATGCGACGTCGCCGGTGTGCAGCCACTTGCCGTCGACGGTGGATGCCGTCTTGTCAGGGTCACGGTAATATTCCACCATTATCCCGGCGGGCTTGGGGTCGACGCCCACGACTATCTCGCCGGTGACGCCGGCCG
>WQZJ01000110.1 GCA_009780795.1 Methanomassiliicoccaceae archaeon | reverse complement strand
TTATCCCCGGAATGATCTTCGACGACGCGAATATCGAACCCACGAGGAACGCCAGCAGTATGCCGACGGCCGTTCCCGATGAGTTGATGAACGCCTCCCCTCCGCCTTCGCCGGAGAACAGCTCGAGGGTGAGCAGCGCTATCATCGCCGCCAGCCCGATGGACAGCCACACCACATGCGACGGCTTGGTGGGCTCGCCTTTCCTGGTTATCCTCATAAGCTCCGGTAACTGACCTATTATCAGACCGACGAAGAGGAACATCGTCGCCAGCTGATATTCGGTCATCATGTACTTGGTCACGTACATGAGCGCCACAAGCCCCAGCAATATGCCGATGCCGAGTGTGGCGAGGAACCAGAAGTCCTTCCTGATCATCGTTCTGATGTGGCTTACGTCGTATATCAGCCGCTCATACACCCTCAGGAGAACAGCGACCACTCCGCCGCTTATCCCCGGGAGCGTGGACGCCGCACCTATGAGGAATCCGATGATGAAATTGTTGGACCCTTCCTTCGCGTCCATGTCACGTGTATCGCAGATGAATTTATAAATCATCCCACAACGAACACTCTGTGGGTCCAGAACGCTCCCTGGTATGTGTCCTGAAGAAGACCGACCCACATCGTCTGTGAGGGCCTGAACGTCTCGCATGCGTAGTACCCGTCGACCTCCTTGAACGATGACCTGTTGGACCCGGAACCTTGCGGCGCCGGTTCCGTGAAACCGGGGTCGAACGACGGATCGTCCCATATCGCCGCTACCGCGTGCCCGACCTGCCTGTCGTTCTCGTTATGCGGGTTGTGGTATGTCATCACCATAACTCCGGAATCGAACCCGCATGCTTTGGCGATCGCTGCCGTCAGTATCGCATGACAGTCGCAGTCGCCGATGCCTCCGTACATTATCTTGTCATAGAGGGATTCCATCGGATATCTGTAATACTCAACGGACCCGTCGTTCTGAGAGGCATGGTATTTTGGTATGAAATAGAAGAAATAGTCGCTGTTCCGGTTAGGGAGGGTCGCGGGCGAGAGGCCGTGGTTCACGAACGATGCCACGAGATTGGCCTGGTCCTGTTTCGTCATGGTGGGGTCGGCATCGAACATCGCCTTAAGTTTGTCCGCTATCACCTGTATCACGTACTTATCGGATGCGGAATCCTCATACTCGTACACAGCAAAACTCGCAATGGCGTTGATCCTGAACTCGCGTGCCCAGTTCATCTTTGCAAAATGGATGTAATCCATGACGTCGAAGCTGTACTCGATGCTATGATCCATGACGCCGGGGGTGCGTGGAATATCCCTATAATCGTTCCACGAAGTCGTGTTGGATATTATGCCGTCAACGATGACGGTCTTACGGGTGGTCATCTCCGCCCCATCGTCGAAGGTGACAGTAAGCGTGACGTCATACATCCCCTTCTTCAGACTTTCGTCAAAGCTCAGACTCGTCGGATCATCTATTACCTTTTTCGGAAAGGCCTCGTTGTTGTTCGATTTGAATGAATCCGTCACCGTCCAAGTGATCGATCCGATCGTACTTATATCGGCATTTACGACAGTGAATGTACACGTCTTGCTGTTGGTGACCGGTGCCGTCTCGGTCTGAGCGAGCGATATGTCAAGTTCGTTCCAGTTCGCGTACAGGGTGGTGTCGCTCCTTATCTGAGTGAACTTGTAGAACGGCTCCTCGAACGAACTGTCGGTGTACCAGCCGGCGAATGTGAGGTCTCCCCTAGGTTCAAGGTTCTTTTCCGTCTCCTCCAACCAGTTGAGGTCCGCGAAACCCACTCCGGTGACGGGCGCTTTCCCTATGGTGTTGCCGTCCGATGATAACGTGACGTTGACGGTCTTATCGGCAGGCTGTATGAAATACATGTTGATGAGGATCAGCGCACACACGATACCGACAGCGATTATGACCACGTCGAGCTTCGCGATACCTTCCCTGGATCGTGCGATCCTTTTGCGGTCGCTGCTCTTACGGCCGTGGTCCATGCTGTTTGAGAGATACCTGACCGTATTTATATTATGGGATTTTCAACGCCGTTCCAGTACAACATCCCGTATAATCCTTTGCGTCTCGTCCGGTGTATCGGTTGTGTTGATCAGATTGACGACGGATTCTCCGAAGAATTTCCTGAAGAATCTTTCTCTTATCTTCGCTTTCCTGTCGTCACGTATCATCTGGTGAGGGTTACACAGGTCATTCCTTTTGAGATAGTCCCACGCGTCATCCGCCTCGAGCGTCTCGATCAACGGTTCCTTCGGGTCGCGCCTGAACATTATCACATGTCTTATCGCGGTCATCGGTATCACCGAACCGTAACCGGCGACCCAGCGTATGTTGGCGATCCCTCTTCCTTTGTTGTCGAACTTCGTCGATGTGACCAGCGGACGGTATTCCAGCCACACATCGCCGATGTCCGCGTCTATGTAACAGTTCCTCTCGGAGCCGATGGCCATCGGCGGTCCTCTCTCGTTCTTCACGAAATACCAGTCGTCTGTTATCAGACGGGCGTCGTTCAGTCTCAGGATACCCCAGGAATGAGTGGTCTTCCCGGTCTTGGACGGGGCTATGAACGTTATACCGATGCCGCCGACGTCCAGTGCTGCACCGTGGACGTGGTTGACGCTGTGCGTATCCTCCAGTATGTCGGACGCGATGGCGAGCGCGATGCTCTTGATCCATCCGTAGTAATCGAAATTGTAAAGGAACGCGGTCCTGGTGCCTGCGTTGTACAATACCCTCATCTCTTCATTCGGATCGTTCACACACACTATCTTCGCATGCGACCGCACATTGCTGGACATGAGATAGAAGTTCTCTCCCCAGGAGTCGGATATGGCACGGTCGGTCGTGTATAATTTGACGCATATTCCGTATATGTCCGCTTTTGCGGTGTAGAAAGGAAGCTGCCTGTGCCTCTCGAACAGACTGTCCGTCTCGGATGGGCCGATACTGATCACGCGGTACGACATATTACCGCCACCCGATGGGGTTGAGCGTTAATATGCCTTTCATTCATCGTGTATCTCTACTATCTCGCGAAGTACGTTGGATACGCCCCATTGGGCTATCGCTGTCAGCACGGGAATTATGCTCTTCCCTCTGCCGGTAAGTGAATATTCCACCCTAGGCGGTATCTCCGTGTACGTTTTTCGGAGGACCATCCCGTCCCTTTCAAGCTCCTTTAGCTGTTTTGTGAGCATTCTTGGGGATACCCCTTCGATCTCCTTCATGAGATGACTGAAACGCATGGTGCCCTTTGTCATGAGCTTGCAGAGGACGACGGCCTTCCATCTTCCCTCGATCACGGACATCGTGGCGTCAATGGCGCAGTCGTTCTTCATTGCGTGAGGCATGGTCAATAATATCATTACTGGTATAAAGATATTAAGTATTGAAAAGGAAACTCGCACCCATTTCAACGGTCTTAAACCACATTTGGAGTGATTTTTCACTCATTCCTTGAGCAGAGAGAAGAGTGAGAGGGCCCTTCTGATATCGTTCGACCAAAGCTCTCGATCTCAACAGGCGCCGATACGGGATACGGCCTTCCTCATACCGCGAACCTTTTCTTGTGAGGTCATTATCATCGTCCCGGAGACATGGTCGAACATTCACCTTCATGATACTTCGGGCGGCGACGAAACTTCGAATCGTTCTAAGGGCCGCCGGGATAAGTTTTTATTCTCACGTCCGCTGAACCATTCCGATGACAACGGCATTGGTCTTCACGTCAAAGTTCGGAGCCACACGTACGGCGGCCGAATATATCGCCAAGGCGCTGGATGCGGATCTTTTTGATCTCAAACAGGGGTCGCCGTCCATAGCCGATCACGATACTGTGATATTCGGTTCGGGGATATACATGGGCAGGATGCCCCGCTCCATGAGAGCATTCATCTCCGCCTGCACGGAGGCGATCGCAGGTAAGAAGGTAGCGGTGTTCGTATGCTGCACCCTCAACGGAGAGAAGGCCGAGAAACAATTGGCCGCCGTCACAGAATCCATGTGTAACGTGGAGGCAAGCGCCTATCTGTGCAGCAAACAGAAGAGGAAGGGAGGTATCGATATGGAGGCGGCCGACGCTTTCATAGGATCCGTC
>WQZJ01000109.1 GCA_009780795.1 Methanomassiliicoccaceae archaeon | reverse complement strand
GGCTTCGGACTGACCCCGTGCTTTGCTCCGGTGTTACTGGCTTCCGCAGAAAGGTCTTTGGATGCGAAGTTGACGCCGTGTATCCCGTCGCGTCCGGTCGGTTCACCGCATAATATGAATATCTCGCCGGGACCGCCGACGAAGTTGTTCCTCAATTCTTTGTTCTTGACGATACCCAGCGCACCTACGTTCACAAGACAGTTACCCGTGTAGCGTTCGTCAAAGAAGAACGCTCCCGATATCGCGGGGACGTTCAGCGTCCGGCAGTAATCCTTTCCTCCCCTGACCGCCTCCGAAAGCAGTCTCTTCGGATGTTTCACTCCTTTCGGTAACTTCTGTTTCGTATCGATCATACCGAAACAGAACGGGTCCACTATCCCGACGGGTGTTGCGCCCATGCACACCACATCCCTCAGTATACCGCCGACGCCCGTGGCGGCACCTCCGTACGGCTCGACCGCCGACGGATGGTTGTGACTCTCTATCCTGAGCGCATATCCATGCTTGCTGTCAAATCGCATCACACCGGCGTCGCCCCGTGACATTATGTCCTTGTGCTCTATGCCGAATACGTATCTCTTAAGCGACGATTTGGTGCTCTTGTAGCAGCAGTGCTCGCTCCATGCCTGTCCGAGCGATTGCAGTTCGACGTCCGTAGGGTCCCTCTTCTCGCCGACGAAATGTTTTTTGACCGCTTTCATCTCATCAAGTGACAACCCGAGGCCTAGTTCCTCGGATATCGCCTTCAGATCGTCTTCCTTTGCGTCTCTCATCTTCACGTCGTACAGCAAAAAAGGTGTGTCCCGTTTTATCATCAGTTTATCGGAGGTCATAACATCACCGCAATGCGAACGTATCCCGACAACCGCCCATCAAAACTCCCGGAGGCCGTACCGAAATACAATTTTCGCACGTTTCCGTTCATGTATTTATCGTTTTAATAGATTTTGTTCACACGTCATTCTTATGTCCCTGGATGTCATCGCAGACGCTTCCGCAGCACTGTGCTGCGTTCACCGAAACCAGCATGTTCGTAGATATCCCGCGCGGCGGTGTTCACGGATCCGACGTTCAGTGTCAGCGACAGCAGGCCGTGTTGTCTGCACCATTCCTCGGCACATCCGATGAGCGCCTTTCCGATGCCTTTTCCGCGGATATCCGCGGAGACGAAGAGCTCCAGAAGATAACCCGTCTCCTCGCAGGTGAACTGATCGCGGGATATCCCCATCCAGAGCACGCCCTTCCTCTCTTTGTCCGGATCTTCAAGTATGAACAGCTCGGAGCGCATCATGTTACCCTCCATTGCGATCGACGTAACGCTCAGTATGTCATCCATCCACAGGTCCGAATGATCCCTCTCCGCGGTGTCGACGGAGAGGAGTATGCTCTCCCTCATACATTCGAGGAAGAACGGTCTGTCCTCATCCACGGCAGTCCTAAGCTCATATCCGTCCTTCGGAAAACGAAGCTCCGTCATCCGTTGCGGTATGCTGTCCGTGATTAATTAACATCGTCCGTCAAGTCGGCGATATTAGCGTGAAAAGCATCCGCCGTGAATGTTCTCAAGAGTGAACATTTATATAGAAGAACAAACTTTAGGCTGAAGTAGTTCCATAATATACGGAGGTATGAAGACTATGGGTATGGGTAACGCACCCATCTTGATCCTTAAAGAAGGTACCAAGAGGGACAAAGGAAAAGACGCTCAGTTCAACAACATCGCGGCCGCAAGGACAATATCGGACGCAGTGAGAAGCAGCCTCGGTCCGAGGGGAATGGACAAGATGCTCGTCGACTCGATGGGCGACGTGATCATAACCAACGACGGTGTGACCATTCTGAAAGAGATAGACGTTCAGCACCCGGCGGCAAAGATGCTCGTCGAAGTTGCAAAAACGCAGGACGCGGAGGTCGGCGACGGAACGACGACCTCGGTCATAATCGCCGGGGAGCTTTTGAAGAAGGCCATCGACATGGTCGACTCCAGTGTGCACCCGACGATCATCGCATCCGGTTACAGGATGGCCAACGCCAAGGCGCAGGAGATACTTGTCGACGTATCGACGAAAGTGTCCGTTAATGACGACAAACTCCTGAAGAAGATGGCCGAGACGGCCATGATAAGCAAACAGGTCAGCAGCTCCAAGGAGTTCTTCGGCGACCTCGTGGTCAACGCAGTGAAGACGATAGTCGAGAAAGGCGATGACGGTAAGCTTACGGCGGACCTTAGGAACATACAGGTTGTCAAGGTCACCGGCGGCTCGATGGACGACACGTTCCTCACGAAGGGCATAATCATAGACAAGGAGCCTGTGCACCCGGCGATGCCCCGTTTGATAAAGAATGCCAAGGTCGCACTGATGGACGCTCCGTTCGAAGTGAAGAAGACCGAGATCGACGCAAAGATAGAGATAACCGACCCGAGCATGCTCGGCGCATTCCTCGCAGAGGAGGAGAACATGCTCAAGAGAATGGTCGAGAGAATCAAATCTGTCGGCGCTAACGCGGTCTTCTGTCAGAAGGGAATAGACGATCTGGCACAGCACTTCCTCGCCAAAGAGGGCATATATGCGGCCAGGCGCGTCAAGAAGGACGACATGGAGAAACTCGCAAGGTCCACCGGCGCGAACATAGTCAACAAGTTCGACGAGCTGGAGAAGGCAGACCTCGGGTCCGCGGGCCTCATCGAAGTAAAGAAGATGCAGGAGGAGGAGATGACGTTCGTCACCGACCTCAAGGACACGAAAGCGGTCTCCATACTGATCAAGGGCGGAACGAAACACGTGATCGACGAGATCGAGAGATCGCTCATCGACGCATGGAGCGTTGTCAAAGTAGCGATAGAGGATGGCATGATGGTCACCGGCGGCGGTTCCACTGCAGTTGAGCTTGCAATGAGGCTCAGGGAGTACGCTGCCTCGGTCGGAGGAAGGGAACAGATAGCGATAGATGCCTTCGCGTCCGCCATGGAGATAATCCCGACGACGCTGGCGGAGAACGCGGGTCTCGACCCGATAGACATGCTCATAGAGATGAGGAAGCAGCACAAGGCAGGCAAGAAGCACGCCGGTCTGAACCCGTTCACGGGCAAGGTCGAGGACATGATGAAACTCGATGTCATCGAACCGTACAGGATCGGTAAACAGGCCATCAACTCGGCCACCGATGCCGCAGTGATGATCCTCAGGATCGACGATGTCATCGCCGCACGCGGCATGCCGATGCCCTCAGGTCCTCCGGGAGGAATGCCGCCCGGCGGAATGGACATGGACGACTGAATAAAACGGGGGCAACCCCTTCTTTAATTTATATCCCAACTAACGAAGGTGAACTGTATGACTGATAAGTCTGATGCCCCGGCGGACGCCGAGGTAAGGGCGGCGGATGCCGAGAAGAAGGCGGCGGAGAACATGGACATCGCCGTCAGGATACAGGCGGACTTCGATAACTACAAGAAGAGAGCGCAGCGGGAGAACGAAGAGATCAGAAGGTACGCGTCGGAATCGATGGTGTCCGAGATGCTCGGAATAGTTGACGATCTCGAACGCGCACTGTCACACGCGCCGAAGGACAGTGATCTCGCGATAGGCGTGAATGCGGTACTCCAGAATCTGATGAGACTCCTGGCGTCCAAGGGACTGACGGAGATATCCGCCGACGGAAAATTCGACCCGTCCGTGCATGAGGCGCTCTGCGCCGAGCCGGGGGAGAACGACGGCGACATAATCGAAGTGTTCCAGAAAGGATACCGGATAGGGGACCGCGTGCTGAGATATGCGAAAGTAAAGGTCACAAGAAAACAAACGGAAGAAGGTGAGCGGAAATGTCAAGAATCATAGGAATAGATCTGGGAACGAGCAACTCGGCCGCCTCTATCATGGAGGCCGGCAGACCGACGATGATCCCCAGCGCAGAAGGAACCAGCGTAGGCGGAAAGGCTTTCCCGTCATACGTGGCATTCACATCGGACGGCCAACTGCTGGTCGGAGAACCGGCAAGGAGACAGGCCGTCACGAACCCGAACGGAACGATAAAGAACATAAAGAGGAAGATGGGAACGAACGACACGGTCACCGTGTACGGTAAGGATTACACGCCGCAGCAGATATCGGCGTTCATATT
>WQZJ01000108.1 GCA_009780795.1 Methanomassiliicoccaceae archaeon | reverse complement strand
CGGTCGTCGATATCAGGGCGTATGCGGACTGCCCCTCCGTGGGGACGAGCCTCACGTCGCAGACATCCTGCAGTCTCTCCAGCCTCGCCATCGCGGTCTCGGCGGATTCCTTTCCGACGACAGACAGCACGATCCGGGCTTTGCCGGGCTGTTCACACTTTCCGACGACTATCGTCTCTACGTTTATCTTGTTTCGTGTGAATTCGCCCATCACGCGTTGCATGACGCCGAACGCATCCTCGACCATCATCGATATGACGTACATGTTATCACCGGGTTGTCTATCAATATCGACGTAGCATTTATTTCTTTGCCGATGTCGCTCGTGATTATCGCTTGAACCGCGTTATCGTTCGTTCTTTATCTCATCCATAAGATCTTCGTAGAGGTTCTTTGGGCTCATGGCGTCCCGTATGAAATGTACATCTTTTTTGGAGATCTCTTTCACGGCGGCGAGGACAATTACATACACGGTGATGGATACCAGCGACAGTAGCGCAAGTGAGATGAGCCCGGAAGGTTCCAGATATATTTTCACGAGATACAGCAGTCCCGCCAGGACCAATGCGGCCGCGACATGGATGAACAGTCTCGGATATATGCCGGGCGCACCGATACGTCTTATCGAGGCGATAAGCAACAGAACGAACAACAGGTTCCCGAGGACCAGTGACAATGCGGCACCGGTCCCGGCAGCCATGCTGCCGAAGAGGCTGCCTGGTATCAGGATCAGGAACAGCAGGATGGTCGCGATGGCGTGTACGGTCGCCACCCTGCCGTATCGGACGGTGCGGTTCATTGATAACAGCACCTGAGAGAACAGACCGGCGAGGACGGCGAGGAAAATGTAGAGTGCGAGCACCGACATGATCGGACCGGAAGCGGCAAAACCATCGGAGAATAATGCCACGGACGTTTCGTTGCCGAATATGAATAGGAAGACGGTCGCAGGTAACATAAGAACGGCAAGATATTTCTGCGCCGCCCACAAGGTATTGCGCGCCTCGTCTTTCTTCTCTTTCGCATCCAGTTTTGACATATGCGACAGCAGCAGACCGTTCATCACCACTCCGATCGTGACGAACGCATACACTATGCCCATCGCGGCAGCGTAGAAAGCGACCTCAAGCTCATCATAGAACACACCGATCATCATTCTGTCCAGATACGCAATGATGGCGAAGAGGACCATCGGAACGGCCAGCGGAACGATGAATGTCGAATATTCTTTGAAGAAGGCGGGCCGCGTAAGCTTCACTTTAAGAGGTCTGAACAGGGTCAGCGCGACCAGAAGCGCGCACGCCGAACCGATAACGTATCCTAGCGACAGAACAACAGCGGATGTGCCGAGGACGGCTAATATTATGAGTATCGCGGATCTGACAAGATATTCCGTTGTGAGAATGATGGATTCCTTCCCCCCCTCCATGCGCCCGGTGAACGTTCCTCTGACGACCAGGTTCATGTTGTTCAGGATAAAGTATCCGACGAACACCGCGGCGACGGCCCAGAACTCAGTAGGGAGACTGTCACCGAGAAGACCTATAGCCAAGAAGGAGACCAGTACAAGACAGACAGTGATGGTGCTTACCGCGATAGAGATGGCAAGATACGTCGAGACACATTTGTTCAGATCCTTGCCTTCCGAGATCTTCTTGATGTTGGCCGAGTAAAAACCCAGGTCTAGAGCGTTGTTCAGTATCGCGACGAACGCCATACCCCACATCATCATGCCGTATGCCTCACCGACATACCGGGCCATGATGGCGACCGAAATGAATGAGGATGCGAAGAATACGAGACTTGCCGAAACTCTCATGACATACTTGTGGGCGAACAAACGTATCCCTCTCAGCGTGTCGTTTAGCGATGATTCGATATATTTCATTTGCTGGTGTTGTGTGACAACGGGCGTATCGTCGTTGGTTTTAATTATCTGTATAACGTGGGCGTGTTTATGCCAAAAGTAGCAATATTGATGGGAAGCAAGAACGATCTGCCTGTAGCTGAGAAAGGTACGCCGATATTGAAGAAGTTCGGCATTGATTACAAGATATATGTGGCGTCGGCACACAGGACGCCGAAGCGCGTCGAGTCAATTGTGACAGAGAGCGACGCGGACCTGTTCATAGCGATAGCCGGTCTGTCGGCAGCGCTGCCCGGTGTCGTAGCTTCGCTGACAACGAGACCTGTGATAGGCGTGCCGGTCAGCGGCGTGATAAGCCTTGATGCACTGCTGTCGGTGGCTCAGATGCCGCCCGGCATACCGGTGGCGGCCGTCGGTATCGACAGAGGCGACAACGCAGCGATACTTGCTGCTGAGATATTGAGCGTCGGTACGCCGGCGATGAGGGAGAAGCTCGCGGAATACCGTAAAGAGATGGAAGCGAAGATAATCGCGGAATCAGAATCGGTGTGATGTATGTTCGATGCGGGAGCATTTGCGGACGATCAGCTGGAAAAGATAAAGGCCCGGATAAAGGACGGAAAGGCGATAATCGCATGTTCCGGTGGGGTCGACAGCGTCGTCTGCGCAGTGCTCGCCAGCAAGGCCATAGGAGATAGATTACTCGCGGTGTTCGTGGACACCGGCCTCATGAGAAAAGGGGAGCCTGAACAGGTCCGCGATATGCTGAGGGAGATGAACGTCAACTTCAAGATACTGAACGAGGAGGATTACTTCCTGGACGGCCTCGAGGGGATAACGGACCCTGAGAAAAAAAGGAAAGTGATCGGAGAACGCTTCATACGGTGTTTCGAGAAGGAGGCGCGGGCGTTCGGCGCGAAATATCTGGTCCAGGGGACCATCGCGCCGGATGTCATAGAATCGGGTGCGGGCGGCAAGGGCCTTGTGAAGTCGCACCATAACGTCGGCGGTCTGCCGGAGGACATGGACCTTGAGCTTGTGGAACCGGTCATAGACCTCTACAAGGAAGAGGTCAGACAGGTCGCCCGGCACCTTGGGATAAAGGTGTCGGAGCGGCAGCCGTTCCCCGGACCGGGTTTATCGGTCAGATGCCTCGGCGAAGTGACAAAGGAGAGCATCGAGATCGTGAGAGAGGCGTGTCACATAGTCGAGGATGAGATACAGAAGGCATCGAAGGACGGAAAGATGGACCTTCCGTGGCAGTATTTCGCCGCACTTATTCCGGTGAGGTCGACAGGTGTCCGCAACGGCGAGAGAATGTACGGGAGAACGGTCGCCGTCAGGGCGGTCCTGACGAAGGACGCAATATCGGCGACACCGGCCCGCATACCGTACGAGGTGCTCGAGTCCATATCGAACCGTATAACGGGAACGCTCGGCGACAAGGTGACGCGTGTCGTGTACGACGTGACGTCAAAACCTCCGGCCACCATAGAATGGGAATGAACGGGACATTTCCGTCCCTTTATCTTTTTTAAAACTCAGGACTGGCTGAGTATCTCGAGCTGGCTTATCACGTTCCAGATGAGCGTGCGGCCGTGGAGCGGGATGTTCGGGTCATTCGCCAGGTCATCCAATATCATTATTGCGCTTGTCGCACGGACATCCATGGCGTCCTTCGTATCCAAAAGTCTTGTTTTAGCGTCCGTGGCGCCCTTTCTTATGTTTCTCGGCACGGAACTGTCGTCAGCGAGAAGATCCAATATCTCAGTTATCTGTTTGATCTTGTTAGCGGTCATAGGTATACCTCCGAATCTTACATAGACTCGAATTCTTCCTGGAGATCGATGACCATCTGTTCAAGGACCTCTTCAAAGTTCACAGACCGGTATTCCCTCAGCCCGCCCAGATCGCTCTGTATCTTCGCTATGTAATCGTTGTTTTCTTTTATGAGTTCCACGTTGCATAAAACTTCTTCCATAAAACCCACCTGTAGATTAACGACTCAATAGAAAGCCAATATTTAATGATTATTAAAGAAAAAAGAAGTAAATTACCGAAAGACAGTGATACTTACCTCAACAAAGGGGATTGTATACGGTTGACCCTATCTCACCGACCCGACAGGACATCGAGGAGAGCGTCGGCGAACCTGTCGTTATCCCTCTCGCCGCGTATGCCAATCCGTATGTGACGATCGTCACGGATACCTGATTTTCCGGTAAGGTCCTTTATGAGTACTCCGTGATCATTCAGTAGCCTTCGGGCGAGAT
>WQZJ01000107.1 GCA_009780795.1 Methanomassiliicoccaceae archaeon | reverse complement strand
TAAGGGCTGTGAAAGCCGGCCAGTTTGAACTCGCTTTCACTATTGAACGAGATACCTTTCTTCACTCTCATCCCGTTGAACGAGAACACCACAGATCGCTTCCCGGCACCGGGACCGGCGGTCGAACGTGACATGCAGCGGAACGGTATGAGCACCCACTGAGGGATATAAACATCATCGCCCAGGATGAATGTCGCTTTCTTGGAGGTCAGATCCTCTTCCATTTGGCGCCCCCCGCTGCATCCTCTAATTTGATGCCGGCGTCGGCGAGCCTGTCCCGTATCATATCGGCCAGATCGAACGCCTTCCGCTTCCTTAACTCGGCGCGTATGTCTATTATCACGTTCATGACCGCATCCAGTGAATTGTCGCCGGCATCCTCGGGAAGGACACCGAACACGGTATCGATCTCCCTGAGCAACGATATCGCGCTCTCCGCCCCTTTTTTGCTGAGCGCACGTTCGGACATCGCCTTATTGGTCTCCCTGACCATCTGGAACACGGACGCGATCGCGCCGCGTGTGTTGAAGTCGTCGTTCATATTCTCGATGAACTCGTCCTTCGTCCTTGATATCAACGGATCCATGTCATCGCTGCCTTCGGCATCCTTTGCATATGATATCAATTCGTTATAGTTGTTCCACAGCCTCTTCAGACTCACAGCGGCCTCCTCGACCGCCTCCTCTCCGTATACGAGCGGACCTCTGTAATGTGTGTTCAGGAAGTAGAAGCGTACCGTCTGTTTATCGTATTTGCCCATGACTTCCTTCACTCTGAAGAAATTACCAAGGGATTTGCTCATTTTCTCGCCCTTCACCTGAAGCATCCCGTTGTGCATCCAGTATTTGGCGAGCGGTTTTCCGGTGACCGCTTCCGTTTGAAGTATCTCGTTCTCGTGGTGAGGGAATATGAGGTCATTACCGCCGCCGTGTATGTCTATGGCGTCACCCAGGTGGTGTCTTATCATGGCTGAGCATTCGATATGCCATCCCGGCCTGCCCTTTCCCCAAGGGGAGTCCCAGCATACCTCTCCCGGCTTCGCAGCTTTCCAAACGGCAAAATCCATCGGGTTCTTTTTCTGTTCGTCCTGCACGATGCGTCCGGATGATTCCATATTCTCAAGCTTCTGATTCGTCAGCTTACCGTAATCCTTCACCTTGTCAACGGAAAAATAGACGCTCCCGTCCTCGGTCGGGTATCCGAAACCGGCGTTGATGATATCCGCGATCATAGCGATGATGTCCTCCATGCTCTCGCTCGCCTTCGGGTATATGTCCGCACGCCCGACGCCTATCGATCCCGCCTCTTCGAAATATCTGTCGATGTATCTCGCGGAAAGTTCCAGAGGGTCCACGCCCTCCTCGTTCGCCCGGTTGATGATTTTATCGTCCACGTCCGTGAAATTGGTAACGTGTTTCACGTCGTAACCCGCATACCTAAGATATTTTGCCACCATGTCGAAGACGATCATGCTCCTGGCGTGACCCATGTGTATATCATCGTAAACAGTGACGCCGCACACGTACATCCGGACCTTGCCCTCCTCTATGGGTTCGAATATCTCTTTCTCGTTGGTCAGCGTGTTATGGATCGATATCATACGAAGCACTCATACGGATATACGATATAAATTCTATTTCCTTAACAACTCTATCTGTTCCTTGAGTTTCGCTATCTCCGATTCCATGGCGGCCAGTGCATCCCTCACCGGATCAGGAATATCGCTGTGCTCAAGATCGTGACCAACCTTCAGCCCACCCTGTCTCACCACTTTACCGGGAACGCCGACAACCGTTGAATTATCGGGAACATCGTCCAGGACGACCGATCCGGCGCCCACCCTGACGTTGTTCCCTATCCTGATGTTACCGAGCACGGTGGCGTTCGCCCCTATGACAACGTGGTCCCCGACCGTAGGATGTCTCTTTCCTTTGGTGGACGAGACGCCTCCCAGCGTGACGCCCTGGTATATGGACACATGGTCTCCGATCTCGGTGGTCTCACCTATCACAACGCCGGTGGCATGGTCTATGAAGAAATCCCTCCCTATCTTGGCAGCAGGGTGTATGTCCGCTCCTGTTACCTTATGGGATTCGTAGTTCAGCGCCCTTGCCTCGGATTGTCTCCCACTGTTCCATAGGTCGTGACTTTCTCTGTACATGGCCACTGCGTGCAGCCCCGCATGGTAGTTCACAGCATCATTTTCATCGATGATCGCCGGATCCCGTTTAAGAACGGCCTCAAGGTCCTCTCGGTTTATCTTCATTTCAACACCTTCTCGTATATTCCGGTGCTCATATACCTTTCGCCGTCGTCCGCAAGTATCGCCACTATCTTCTTTCCCATTCCGTACCTCTCGGCGATGTTCACCGCGGCATGGACGGCCGCGCCGGACGATATGCCTGCGAGCATCCCCTCCTCCGCGGCCAGGCGTCTTGTCATTTCGATAGCTTCCTTTTCCTTCACGGTGACTATCTCATCGATGTATTCTCTGTTCAGGATGGTCGGAACAAAGTTAGCACCTATCCCCTGGATGCCGTGAGGGCCGCTCCTCCCTTCGGTGAGCAGAGGGCTCTCGAACGGTTCCACGCCTATTATCTTGACGTCGGGGGAGAAGTTCCTCATCCCCATCCCCATTCCGGTCGCGGTGCCTCCGGTGCCTATGCCGGCGACCACTGCGCTCACATCCGGGACGTCCAGCAGTATCTCTTTAGCGGTTCCGGTATAATGGGCCATCACATTCGCATGGTTACTGAACTGCTGAGGCATGAACGCCTTCCCGGCGGCGACCAGTTCCTCAGCTTTCCTCACGGCCCCGGCCATTCCGTCGGAACCCTTCGTCAGCACGACCTCCGCGCCGTAGGCCCGTATCAGTCGCATACGTTCAGCGCTCATCGAATCCGGCATGACGATGACCGCCTTGTAGCCCAGAACGGCGGCGATCATCGCGATACCGATGCCGGTGTTACCGGATGTGGGTTCCACTATCGAGTAACCTTTCTTGAGAAGTCCCTTCGTCTCCGCGTCGCGTATCATGGATATCGACGCCCGGTCCTTCACGGAGCCGGACGGGTTGAAACTTTCCATCTTCACATAGATGTCCGCCGCTCCTTTCGGTGCTATCTTGTTAAGGCGTATCATCGGCGTACCGCCGATCGTCTCCAGAATATCACTGTAAAGCATGTCCGTCACACCCGTATAGATATGGACGTCTAAATCTTCTTCGCAAAAATTAGTGAAAGGAAGGGGTTTTTTTACATCATCAGGCCGGCGGCCCTGAGTTCGGCGGCTATCTTGTCGACGGCGCGGACGACATCTCCGGGTACCTTAGCACCGGTGCATACCATCTTGCCCGATCCGAACAGAAGCACGACGACCTTGGGGTCATCCAATCTGTACACGAGGCCGGGGAACTGCTCCGGCTCATACTCGACTTTCTCAAGGCCCAAGGTTATCGCGACGGTGTTGAGGTTGATCTCCTGTTCGAGATCGGAGGACGCGACGATGTTCTGCACCTCGATGTTGGGTTCGATGCTGATGTGTATGTTAGCTTTCTCGAGGTCCTTCGCAACCTTACCGATCGCGATCTTGACGTCGTCGAGACTCTTCGCACCGGTACATACGACCTTTCCGCTCCTGAACAAAAGCGTCGCGGTCTTCGGTTCTTTCAGCCTGTAAACAAGGCCGGGAAACTGCTGAGGATTGTACTCGGCGCCGTCCAAAGCTATCTCGATCGCGTTCAGATCAAGCTCCTGTCCGAGTGACGTGGATGCTACGACATTCTCGATGTTCATATTTGCCAATCTATTCACCTTAAGCGGTCTGTATATAAAACCTATTTAAATAACTTATGTTTCAACACAGTAATCTCAAATTTTAAGGGCGTTTTCATTAAGCGTTAAAAGAAGAGGAAAATGGGGTCGGGAGGGAGATTTGAACTCCCGTGTGCGGATCTGCAGTCCGCCGCAGAGCCCCTATGCTATCCCGACGCTGAGAGCGTCAATCTTTAGTATTCTATTTCAACTTTCCGCACATCGGGCTAATGGGAAATCATCGATCCCTTTCTTTTATAGAAATCCGTTCTTCTAATATCTACATGGTTTTGCGTTGTTTTAACATCTCAAAAAGCCCTAAAGGTGCCGTTTCAGATGAGATTGATC
>WQZJ01000106.1 GCA_009780795.1 Methanomassiliicoccaceae archaeon | reverse complement strand
TATCTCGCCGGTGACGCCGGCCGGACAGATGTTGCCGTCCAGATCTATTATCTCAACGATGTACTGCGGCGACGGTTTGCCCATCGATCCGGGGCGCGGCTCCATGCCTACGACGTTGCATATGACGACAGTGGTCTCGGTCTGTCCGAATCCCTCCATCAGCTTCAGACCGGTGGCGTCTAACCATTTGTGGTAAACGTCCGGGTTCAGCGCCTCGCCGGCGATGGTGGTGTACGTCAATGCGGACAGATCGTAACTCTTCACGTCCGTGTCGTTAAGGAACATACGGAACATCGTGGGCGGGCAGCAGAGCGAAGTGACCTTGAATTCGGACACTTTCTTCAAAACCTCGTCCGGCACGAACTTATCGTAGTCGTACGCAAAGACCGCGGTCTCCATGATCCACTGTCCGTATATCTTTCCCCACGCGACCTTCGCCCATCCGGTGTCGGCGATCGTGTAATGCAATCCCTCCGGATCGACGTTCTGCCAGTGCTTCGCAGTGAATATGTGACCGATCGCGTAGGAATGGTCGTAAAGGACCATCTTCGGCATTCCGGTGGTACCCGAGGAGAAGTACATGAGCATGGGCTCGCGTATCTTCGTCGGTATCCTCGTGAAGGAGTCGGACGCCTTCTCGATACCGTCGTCCAGGTTCTCCCATCCGGTCCTAGTCCCGTTCAAGAGGATCTTGTTCCTGAGTGTCGGGATGCCTTGGGCGGAATCGATGGCCTCGGGCGTTCCGTCGCTGTTGACGCTTATGATGGCGACGATGGATGCCGAGTTGACACGATACTCGACGTCATGCTTCTTCAGCATGAACGTCGCGGGTATGGCGAGGGCACCTATCTTGTGAAGCCCCATCAGCACATACCAGAAATGAGGGTTGTTCTTCAGGATGACCATGACCGCTTCGCCTTTCTTGATCCCGAGCGACAGCAGGTAGTTCGCCGCCTTGTCGGATAATTTCTTCATCTCGGCGAAGGAGTACGTCCTTTTGTTACCGGCGGTGTCGCACCAGACGAGCGCCCTTCTGGAAGGGTCGTTCACAGCTATGTCGTCAACGATGTCATATGCGAAGTTGAAGTCCTCCGGCGTTATCATCTCGTATTTGGAGATCAGTCCGTCCTCGTTGTACTCCTCTTTGACGTAGCGCATGTGGATGTTCCTCATTTGTGACCCTCCTTCAGAACCACCGCGATGAATGTACATCCTTCTTTCGACAGAGCGGTCATGCCGTGCTTTCTGGATGAATCGTAGAATACCGAATCCCCTTCGAAGAGGTCTTCGGTGTGACCCTCATAGACGAACCTCATGCTTCCCTTGAGGACGTAGTTGAACTCCTGTCCCGCATGCGACGACATCGGAATGGATGCGAGTTCGGCGGCGCTGTACGGTGCGTTCACCAGGAACGGCTCCGCGGTCTTGCCCTTGAAGTTCGATGCCAGGTGTCGGTACTCGAAGCTCTCGCGCCTCTTTATCGGAAGGCCTCCGCCGGCCTTCACGACCGTGTAACTGGAAAGATGAGGTCCTTCGCCGGTGAGCAGGTCGACGATGTCCACGCCGAACTTCTCTGCGCACTTGTAGAGGAAGGTGAACGTAAGGTCTCTCTTCCCGTTCTCAAGCTCCCCATATTCCGCCGCGGTGACGCCCGCGGCGTTCGCCATATCCTCGATCGTATAACCGGTCGCATCGCGCAGCGCGCGTATCCGCTCCGCGATATCGTCTATCCTTGCGTCCATAAGAAAGGTGTAGACCTGAATAAGGATAAAAAGGCAGCAGTTCGGAAATAGAAGCAAAACACATCCTATGAAAACTTTAAGGCGCCCGCGACCGCCGTTAGCCCGATAGTAATAAGAAACATGCCTCTATATTCCACTTCGTGAGCGAAGGTAAGCTGACGATAATATGCGGCCATTACGGCTCCGGGAAGACGAACCTGGCGATCAACCTCGCCGTCAATGCGGCGAGGGAAGGTAAGAAGGTGACGCTCGCGGACATGGACATCGTGAATCTGTATTTCACGTCGTCCGAATATTCCGGTTTCCTCAAGGATAACGGTATCAGGGTGATATCCCCGACCTTCGCCGTCACGAACATGGACGTACCGGCTTTGCCGGCGTCCATGGGCTCGCTGTTCGATTCGGACGGCGACGTCATAATAGACGCCGGCGGCGACGATGCCGGCGCCACCGCACTGGGAAGATATTCCGAAATGATACGGAGAAGGGAGTATGAGATGCTGTACGTCGTGAACATGTACCGTCCGCTTACCGCTGTTGCGGACGATGCCGTGAGAACGCTGAGAGCGATCGAGGACGCATGCGGCCTGAAGGCCACGGCCGTTGTGAACAACTCTCACCTGAAGGAGTTCACGACAGCGTCGACCATCACGGACTCGCTGGCATATGCCAACGAGGTATCGTCAAAAGCGGGCATACCGCTGCTGTTCACGACCGTTCCCCGAACTACGTTAAAAGAATTACCGACAGAAGAATATTTTAATCCCATCGATGTGTACGTCAGAACAATCTGGGAGAGAACGAGCGATGAAAGCGACGATCAACGATGATCTTTGCAAGGGTTGCGAGATGTGCGTCATCTCCTGCCCGAAGAAGATAATTGAGCTGAACAGGAGCAAGATAAACGGCAAAGGGTACCATCCGGCGCACATAACGAACATTGACGAATGCAACGGATGCGCATCATGTGCGATAATGTGCCCTGACGTGGTCATAACCGTGGAGGAGTG
The DNA here is from genome assembly GCA_009780795.1 of Methanomassiliicoccaceae archaeon. Classification (GTDB taxonomy): domain Archaea; phylum Thermoplasmatota; class Thermoplasmata; order Methanomassiliicoccales; family Methanomethylophilaceae; genus Methanomicula. The sequence continues at coordinate 1,414 of WQZJ01000106.1, read as the reverse complement.
AACATGTCCGAAAAAGTTTTGATGAAAGGCAACGAAGCCGTTGCTGAAGCGGCGATCGCCGCCGGCTGCAGACATTTCTTCGGTTATCCGATAACACCGCAGACGGAGGTGGCGGCGCACATGTCGAAGCGCATGCCCAAAGTGGGCGGAGTGTACCTTCAGGCGGAGTCGGAGGTGGCGGCGATAAATATGGTCCTCGGCGCATCCGCCGCCGGCGTGAGATCGATGACATCATCCAGTTCGCCCGGCATAAGCCTGAAGGCGGAAGGTCTGTCATACCTGGCGGGTTCCGATCTTCCGGCGGTCATAGTGAACGTTCAGCGTGCCGGTCCCGGCCTGGGAGGGATACAGCCGTCGCAGGCCGATTACTGGCAGGCGACAAGGGCATCCGGACACGGCGACTTTAAGATAATGGTGTTCGCACCGTCGACGGTACAGGAGATGGTAGATCTCACCGGGACCGCGTTCGACCTCGGCGATAAGTACCGAATGCCGGTGCTGATACTTTCCGACGGATTACTGGGACAGATGATGGAACCGGTCGTGATGAGCACGCGCGAGGCGAAGGCACCGGAGAAACCCTGGGCCGCCTGCGGTCACGAGGGAAAGAGGAAGCACAACATCGTGAACTCACTGTACATAGATCCCCTGAACATGGAAGAGGTGCTCAGGGAACGTTACGAAAGATATGAAACAATAAAGAGGGAGGAGCAGCGCTGCGAGGAGTACCTGACCGACGACGCTGACATCGTGATAGTCGCATACGGCGCATCCGCCCGTATCGCCAGGAGTGCAGTGGACGCTGCCAGGAAGGAGAACATCAAGGCAGGCCTCATACGCCCGATAACGCTGTGGCCGTTCCCTGACAAGGCGATAATATCCAGAATACCCAGCACGAAGGTGTTCCTGTGCGTGGAGATGTCCAAGGGACAGATGGTGGATGACGTCAAACTCGTGGTCAGCGGAAAGAGGGACGTCAGATTCTACGGACGTACCGGCGGTGTCGTACCGACGCCGGCCGAGGTTCTCGCGGAGATCAGGAAGATAAGGGAGGGGTCGCAGTGAAGTTCACAAGGCCTCATGCGTTAACGGATCTGCAGTTCCATTACTGCCCCGGATGCAGTCACGGCATCGTCCACCGGCTGGTGGCCGAGGCTCTCGACGAGCTCGGTGCGGAGGGACGGGCGGTGGGTGTCGCACCGGTGGGTTGTGCGGTGTTCGCTTACAATTACTTTGCGTGCGACATGATACAGGCGGCCCACGGCCGTGCGCCCGCAGTGGCCACCGGCGTCAAGAGGGCGAAGCCCGACAGCGTTGTGTTCACCTATCAGGGTGACGGCGACCTCGCCGCAATAGGCACAGCGGAGACGGTCCACGCGGCGGCACGCGGCGAGAACATCACCGTGATATTCAT
>WQZJ01000105.1 GCA_009780795.1 Methanomassiliicoccaceae archaeon | reverse complement strand
TGGAGGACACGGTCGACCTTGAGTACGCGAAGAACAACGGCATATCGATAGTGAGAAGGATCAGCGGCGGCAGTAACATCTATTCGGACGAGCGCCAGCTGACGTACTCTCTGATCGTTTCAAGGGATCGGCTGCCGACACGCCGCGAGGGGTCGTTCGCGGTCATCTGCGGATGCGTCGTCAGTGCGTTGAGGATATTGGGCGTGGACGCTGAGCACAAACCGATAAACGATATTCTCGTATCGGGAAAGAAAATATCCGGCGGGGCGCAGGCGAGGACGGCGGATGCGGTGCTTCAGCACGGAAGTCTGATACTTGATGTGGACGACGAGGTCGTGAGAAGGTCGCTCAGGGACAATAAGAAAAGAACGTACGACGGCCTGACATCGGTCAGGGAATGTCTGGGCCGCATACCTTCGAGGGATGCCATATCAGATGCGATGATGACCGGTTTCTCAGAGGTCTTCGGTCCGATCACGAAGGGAGAACTGACCGTATCGGAATCGAGAGCGATCGAAAGATCGCTCAGCCAGAACTAATGCCGGTCCGGACATCAGACCTGTTTCTTCTTGTTGAGGTCGTTCAGGTCCAGCAGCGCCACCTCTCGGCGGTCCATGAAGAATCCCAGTTTCTTATGAAGCATTATCGACCTCAGGTTATCCGGCTGGATGGCCGCATGGGCCACGGTCGCGCCTAATTTCTTACCTTCCTCGACCGCCGTCCTCAGCAGTTTGAAACCTATGCCGTTCCTTCTGAAGTACGGGTGGACGCCCATGTTCTCTATCCACAGCAGATTCTCTGTGTTGTAGACATGATGGATCATCTGCGCGAATATGAATCCCATTATCTCATCGTCCTCGACCGCGACGAAACTGATCCCGCCATCAAGATACGTCTTGAACGACCTGGGGCTGCTTGCTCCGAGTCCCTCCTTCCACTCCTGCGGAAGCTCGTTCCATTTGTTCTCTATCTCCTTGTCGAAATACTCTCTTATACAAAGTATCTCAAGCTCCCTGACCTTCACCAGGTCCTTCAGTTTTATTGGGCGTATCTCCATCTACATCTCCTCCGGTGCGCCCATCCCCAGACAGTCCAGGATGTTGTTCAATACTATTTTTGTACATTCGACCAGCGTCAGCCTCGCATCCCTGGTCTTACCCGAATTAAGTACCGGAACGGCCGCGTAGAACTGGTTGAACGCGGAGGCCACCTCGTGGCCGTACGCCGGGATCAGATGTATCTTTCTTCCCTCTCCCGCCGATCCCGTCACACTCTCGAACTTCGATAACACCTTTACCAGCCTCAGCTCATACTCGTCGGTAAGGTCCGATGCGTCCTTTATCCTCTCGAAGTTCTCCGCCTTCCGCAGTATGCTGCATGCCCTTGCATGCGAGTACTGAAGGAACGGTCCGCTGTTGCCATCGAAGTTCAGCGCCTCCGACCACTTGAATACGAATTGCTTCTCCGGCTGTATACGGACGATGTTGTATCTTATCGCCCCTATGCCGACGATCCTTGCGATCGCTCTCATCCTTTCCTCGGAGAGGTCCGTGCGGCGGAGTTTGATCTCATTGTATGCGTACTCCACCGACTCGTCTATGAGGTCGTCCAGGTAGACGGCGATGCCCTTCCGCGTGGACATCTTCCCCTCCGGCAGCGAGACGAACGAATAGAACATCGGCTCCGGCATCCTCTCCGAGGCGAGTATCTGCAGCGCGCACATCAACTGCTTGCTCCCCAGCTTCTGGTCCTCGCCGAGTACACCTATCACTCTATCGTATCTTGAGAGTTTATCGCGGTGATATGCTATGTCGCGCGTGGTGTACAGCGTGGTACCGTCATTCCTTGTGAACGTGAACTTCTTGTTGGACCCGTGTACACCGAACTCCTCAAGGTCCAGGTACCACGCACCGTCCTCCTCTCCGGAATACCTTGAGCGCTTCAGGTCCTCGACCGTCCTCCTGGCATCGCCGTTCTCTATGTACTTGGATTCCCATGTGTACTCGTCCAGTTCGACGCCTATGTTCGACAGCGTCTCCTTCAGACCGCCGAGCATCATCTCCGTCGTCCTTCTGACGCCGGATGTTATCTCCTTATCGCCGTTCTCGAACCTCCTCAGCATTGATGAGATCTCATCGGCCACCTTCGGATCGGATTCCATCCGCTTATTAGCCAGTCTGTAGAATGAGACCATCTCATGATCCTTTTTCTCACGGTCCGCCTTCTCCGTCTCGGACGGCGGGATGTTGTCTAGGCCCCAAGTCAGTATCACGACCTGTTTACCTACGTCGTTCACGTAATACTCCGTTGTAACGTCATATCCGCACCGGGATAGACATCTCGCCAGCGTGTCGCCGATGATCGGGTTCCTGGCGCGCCCGACGTGTATCGGACCGGTCGGATTGGTTGATGTGTGCTCCAGATTGATCTTAACATTCTTTGCGGGAAGGCATCCGTACCGTTCCCTTTTTTCGAGTATCTCGGATATCGTACCGTTCATAAGCGCGACACGGTCCATCGTGAAGTTCAGATATCCGTTCAGCGCCTGTACCGACGCTATCGATCCTTTTATTTCGATCGTCTTCGCCAGCTCCTCGGCTATCTCGGCGGGCGGGCGTTTCAGACCTTTCGCGAGAATGAAACAAGGAACCGCGAGATCTGCATCATTGGACGGTATCTCGGTCGTGAACTCAGCATCCGCGCCCATTTTTGACAACGCATCCCTTACCGCAGCGATCACATCATCCCTGAACGAGCTCATCACGCTCATTGTCACACCCTGTACCTCAGTATCGCGGCTATCCCTCCGAACGCTCTCATCAGCATCTCCCCTTCCTCGGAATCCGCGCTTATTATCTCCACCGACGTGCTGAATTGGTCCGCCGTCTCGAAGAAATCGTCCACCAGGTCTATATCCTTCTCCACCTCCGCGAACGCGCCGCATGAACTGCACTCCTCCTTGTCCGGTGACGAGGATGAGGTGTACGCATATCTGTGACCGTTCGGGCACTTCACGTATACACGGCGCTTGTTCAGGTCCTCCGACAATAATATCACATCGGCCGCACCCGCAAGGGTGGCACTCCTCACCACCTCCTCACCGTACGCCGACAGACCGCCGTCCGAGTTGCGTATCTCTGTCAAGAGACGATGTATCAGTTCCTTCTCGTGCATCAGTTCGATGTCGACTATCGCCGATTTGGCGTTCTCCACCAGTTCGCGCAATCCGTATTCATCCGTGTATCCCGTATCGAAGGTGTCCACCACCTTCTTCTGAAGTTCATGGTGCAGGTATCCTTCCTTAACGAAGAAGTCCTTCGTCGATCCCGGTCCGCCTATCAGGAGTCCTATCATCTCCTCCCTGTTCAGGAACGCTTCCGTGGCGTTGTCGGCGATCTTCTTGAAGAACTCGTGCGCCGCTAACTCTATCAAACGCTCGAAACGCTGTGCCGACTGACCTCCCTGCCTGTGCTTCCTCGGGACCATGGAATCAAAATTCTTTATGACCACCACTTTGCTCCCGGTCAGCAGACCAAGCGTCGCCTCGCTCCTGTCCATCGTTATGAGGCCGTAGGTCTTCTTGTCCTGCAGCATACCCAACAACGGTTCCGTGTAGAACTGCGAGTCGCAGCGGTAGAAGAACGTCGTGACCGCCTCTGGAGGCTCCAGGACGTGCTGTACCATCCTTGTCTGGTCGCCCGCTCTGGGGACCTCGCCGCAGAATATCACGATACCGTGCGGCGGCGGGTTCTTGTATGTCTTCAGACGGGACATTATCGAATCTATGGCACTTTGGACGTTCTTCATCGTCGATTTCGATTTTATGTTGGATGATTGCGAATACTCGTTCCTCAGGTACGCCATGACGTCAAATATCTGCTTCGTCGGAGGGATATACACAGATATCAGCTCCGTTCCCCTTCCTTTGAGGTCGACTATCTCCTGCATGGCCTTTTTGAAATCGTACCTCGCCTTCTCCGCCGAACCTCTCTCATCCATAAAAACTACCTGTGGGTTTTTTAAGAGTGAGAGAGCCTTCAGTAATAAAAGTATTGGTGATATCGTGGAAAAGGTAGTGGTCTCCATCGGCGGTTCCGTCCTCATACCTGACAAGGATGATGCCGTGTTCATCGGAAAGCTTGCGAACGTCCTGAGAGATGTCTCTAAGAAG
>WQZJ01000104.1 GCA_009780795.1 Methanomassiliicoccaceae archaeon | reverse complement strand
TAAGCTCCTCTCCGCTGAGCATCTCTATGACGCGCTGCAGGGTCTTGGTCTTCCCGGCTCCCGGCAGGCCTGTGATACCTATCTTAATGTCGGTTATCATTTTAAACCTCTAGAGAATGTCCTTCTACCCGTATCTTCGTACATATATTAAATCCATTACAAAGAAATTCCGGAGACATACATGAGAGGATAATCAAGCTCCTCATTATACCTCATTTCTGCCGTTACAGAAACGCCGTTGATCCTTATCTTCAGAATGGCGTCTATCATCTCGCCCCTCAGCGAAACGTAGTCATAGGTATCCTTTCCTCCTTTGCCACTGATATTTATCTTGATCCTGACGGATTCCACGAACGGTTGAACGGAAACGGAGGCCTCCATTGCTTTTTCCAGTTCGCTGATGTTCCTTGAACTTACAGGAGTACCGACGAACTGATGGTATATCGTGCCCATCTTTATTCCCGCTTCGAACAGCGCACGCTCCTTTTCAGAGCATTCGAACATCTCCGACGCTTTCTCTTCCCTCAAGCTCATTCACTACGTTAACGCTAAGGAACGGTTTATAGTTAGTCCCCTTTGTTCAGAATGTTTTTTAAAGCACATATATGATGAGCACCACCTATGGTTTCCGTCAGAGAGAGGATAGCCCGGCTGAAAAACGAGAGGAATGCGGTGATCCTAGCGCATAACTATTGTCTGCCGGAGGTACAGGACATCGCCGACCACGTCGGCGATTCGCTCGGACTCTCCATAATAGCGGCGAAGTGTGACGCTGATGTGATCGTATTCTGCGGTGTGACGTTCATGGCGGAGAGCGCCAAGATATTGAATCCAAAGAAAAAGGTGCTGATGCCCGAACCGTATGCGACATGCCCAATGGCATCCATGTGCTCCGCTGAACAGATAATCGACGCCAGAAAGAAGCACAAGGATGCGTGCATCGTCGGTTACGTGAACACCACGGCATCCGCCAAGGCAGAGATGGACATCTGCTGTACATCCTCGAACGCGGTGAACATTGTGTCATCGATGAAGGAAAAGGATGTGATATTTGTCCCTGATGTGAATCTCGGTGCGTATGTGCGGTCCAAAACCCCCTCCAAGAACGTGATCCTTTGGAACGGATATTGCCCGGTACACCAGGCGATAACCGCTCAGAACATTCTTGATATGAGGTCGGAACATCCGGAGGCGATCGTCATAGCACATCCGGAGTGCAGATCGGACGTTCTGGAGACAGCGGACATGGTCGGTTCGACGGAGAAGATGATCGAATTCGTCAGAACGTCCGATGCAAAAGAGTTCATCGTCGCCACGGAGACCGGGATGGAGCACAGGCTCAGGAACGGATCCGGCGAAAAGATATTCCATTTCATCCCGCACGCTTTGTGTTCGGTGATGAAGATGACCTCACTGTCATCCGTACTGAAGGCGTTGGAGAATATGGAGCATGAGGTGCTCCTGACCGCCGAGACGGCCGAGCGCGCTAAGACGCCGCTTGAAAAGATGATAGAGCTGAAATAACTCTTTTCTCATAACACGGTGAGGAATGCCGGATGAAGATAACCTTATGCTGATCGATGATGAGCCCTATGAGTGCCGACGGCGCCTCAATCCTCCCATATCTCCGCATCTTCCGTAACGGACGCCGGAACGATATCATCGTCACGGGTCAGATCCACAATGTGATCCAGGAACCTGCTCAATTTCATGCCGTCATTCCATCTCATTATGAAATTTCCCTTGGAGTTCATCTCGATCTGCGGTACCGTCCTCTGCACTGATTCTGTTTTCCCCTTCATCATACCTCCGACCGGAAGTGTGAAGATCCTCCACGGATCGCCTCTGTGACCTTTCAGCCTGAACGCATATATCGGGACGAGCGATGCCCGCTGGCATTCGTCTATCATCTTCTCGGCCTGCTCCGCCAGCCGAGGGTTCCTGCTGAACCTGAGAACATTCTCCGATGAGCTTTTCACCTCTATGGGGAACGAGAGGTCCCACCTCAGCGCAACGAGGTCCACGCCCAGAGAGCCTGCGGCGCGTATGACGACGAACGGGTTGTCAATGACCGATACGTAAGCACATCTCTCTTCGTCATCGCACGTTTTGATCATGGTCCTTATAGTCTTCTCATCACCGGAAAGAAGATATTTCAGTTCTCTCTCATAACGGTCGCCGGCCGCTGCCATATTTTATGAAAGGTGTGCATTATTTAAAAGGATGAAGACAGGAGGTGACCGAAACTACATATCAAGGTTCGACCGCATCTCAAATAGCCAGATATGATAAATTAAAGAATACAACAGCTGAAAGTACCGGATGATCGTTCAACTTTGAATCACGGCGACAGTCTGCTCATGTCCCTTGGGAACAGTATCGCTTCACGAACGTTCGGAAGGTCGAGCATCTTCACGAGAAGCCTCTCGATACCTATCCCCCACCCTCCGTGCGGAGGCATCCCGTACTTGAACGCGTTCAGGTAGAAATCAAAGCTTTCGGGGTCCAATCCCTTCTTCCTCATTCTTTCGACCAGTTTTTCATAACGGTGCTCCCTCTGCCCGCCGGAGGATATCTCCTGTCCCTTGTAGTCGAGATCGAACGAATATGAGAATTTCGTCCCATCCTTTTCCATGATGTAGAACGGTTTCTCCTGTTCCGGGTACTCGGCTATCCAATACAATTCATGTCCTTTTTCGGCCATGATGTCGCCTATCATCTTTTCGCCTTCGGTTCCAAGGTCATCACCGTCCTTGATGTCCATACCGGTCGCGATCAGCATCTTAATGCATTCCGAGTATGTCAGCACAGGGTACGGGGCGGCGGGGACGTTGACGTCTTTACCAAGGACCTTCAGCTGATCCTCTCCTCTCTCCTTCAGGCCTTTCAAGATATGGTCCATTATCCTTTCGATCATCGCCATGACGTCCGACTGCGATGATATCCATGACATCTCGCCGTCGAAGGATATGAACTCGGTGACGTGTCGGTTCGTGTTGGAATGCTCCGCACGGAACGCCGGGCCTATCTCGTAAACTCTGTCGAGTCCCGTTGACATGAGCATCTGTTTGTAAAGCTGCGGGGATTGCGCCAGATATGCCGGCCTTCCGAAGTAGTCCACTTTGAACAGCGTTGCCCCACCCTCCGCGCCGGACTCGGACAGTTTCGGCGTGGACACCTGTGTGAAACCGTTCTCCCTCATTGCTTCGTCGAGAAGGTCCAGCATCAGTGACTTCAATTCGAATATCGCCCTTATCTCCGGTTTCCTAAGGTCCATGAACCTGTTGTTCAGCCGTGTGTCCATTTCTGTGTTAACTCTATCTATAACGCCCATCGGCAGCGGCACCGCCGCATTCGAATGGACGATGAACGATGAAGGTATTATCTCTAGCCCAAGTTCCGTTTGATCACTGGCCTTGACCTCGCCGGTCACGGATACCACAGACTCCCTGGAGAGCGAGGTCAGACCTTCGAACAGTTCCGGGTCGATCTTCTTCTTGGGAAGCGTTATCTGCACGGTACCGAAGCGGTCCCTCAATATGACGAAGGATATCCCTCCGAGGTTCCGTATGTCCTGAACCCATCCCTCCATGGTCACGGATGTATCGTTTACCGAAACGCTCTTTGAATCTCTGCGGACGCTCATGTTAACGCTAACGGTCATTGCGGTGCAGGATAAATATCTGATGCCCTCGCGCGCGGGTGTTTGTCGCGGAGCGAGTTAGGACGGCGGTGCGCCCATTATGCGGATCATTTGTATCAAGTCGTTATCTTTGTTACGTCTTGCGAACGTGAATCCATTGTTCTCATAATATTTTTTGAGAACATCGCGACAATCCACTCGCAATAATCTGCATCCTACGTTCAGGTTCGCATTCACGATCCGGTCCATGGCCTGCTCCATTGCAAACTTTCCCAACCCTTCAGAGGCGTTATCACATTTTCCCAGCTGACCAAGCAAATAGCATTGTGCCGTTCCTTTGTTTATGTTCATCTTTTGTTCCATGCTTCTGCTGCATTGAAGGTCGGAGACTTCCATATTGCTTATCGCTACTGTGAAGTATGCAACGAGTTCCTTAAGGTCCGTCGAAAAGATAAGATAAGTTCTGGAAATTTGTTTCTTTTCCTGTACTATTGCCTTCTCTTTCAGGAACGATTCGACGTCCGCATCCCTTTTGCATGAAAATCTCGACAATGT
>WQZJ01000103.1 GCA_009780795.1 Methanomassiliicoccaceae archaeon | reverse complement strand
GTTAAAGACCTGGAAAAAATGAACCTTGTCACCACGACCGTCAAAGGCGATGCGGAAGGCGGAAGGACCACCTACATATCAGTGCCGGACATCCCGTCGAAGGTGCTCGCGAATAAACTAGAGGACATCATGGACGTCTGATCTTCGATAATAATTCCTTGACCGCAGGCGCGGTGGACGAGACCGTGTTCATTTTCTCCACCTCGTCAGGCAGTACCCATCTGTGCTCAAGGTTCTCTTCGTTCAGCGTCACATCATCCGAATCATGGATGAAAATGAACGGACGTACCCTCCATATCACATCGTTCTCACGAACGAATATCGGATCCAAAGAACCGTCAGGCGACGAAACGATGAGTCCCGTCTCCTCCTTTATCTCACGAACGGCCGCATCCTCCGCGGATTCGTTCGGTTCTACTTTACCAGCTGCCAGTGACCATACGCCCGGGAAGGATGACGCGTCATCCGGCCGTTTGAGCATCAGTATACGGCCGCGGACGTATATCAGCGACGACACTGTGTCGATCATCGTAACATTGTGTATCTCCGCGTGACCGTCACCGTCCACGGTGACGTCATCGCCGTCACGCAACAGATCGACATCTATCCTGTCGATCATCGGAACGTTCGATATGACGGCGCCCGTAGCGACTATCGTCTCGGCGCTGTTGTTTATTATCGCCGCCGGCTGTTTTCCGTGTACCTTGAGATCGTACATCGTGAAGGAACCGACCGTGCTCCCCTTGCCTCTCGGGAACACGAGTATACGGCCGCTCACGTTGCCGCCGTTCTCCACCTTCAATTCACCGGTGGAACCGTCAACGCCACCTAAGAAACTGAACGGATCGTTCAGCTTCAGAACGGTACCGCGTGCCCTCCCCGTCGATATGGATCTTCCGGTCAGCTTCAAATTACCAGCTCCATAAGCTTTGCGAAGTCGCGGCACATGACGTTCTGCGAACATAACGTCGGTAAATAGTTACCTGCCTTGGCGGAGTTGGTGCCCGTTCTCTGATAGTTCGATTCGATGGGGGCCACCACCATGCACGTATCCGCAAGCACCGGTCCGAACCTCTCCAATATACGGACCTGGTCGGCGCATCTCGATCTCACTTCAGATGAGGTGCAGAACCATATGTCCACGTCGTTCCTGATCTTCTTCTTATCCTTCAGGAACTCTGCCATCTCCGTTATCTCACGGACCGTAAGATGAGGACATCCGAACGCTATCAGCTGAATGTCATCGGTAGTGTTCAGTGTCGTACGAGCTTCGCCCAGTTCCTTCTTGCCTATGTGTACGACCTCTAATCCGGATATGTCATAGAGCTTCGATTCCGGTGTTACGTTCTCGACGTGGAACATCGCCACGGAACCGGCGGCGGCCATCGCGGCCGCCATCGTCTTTATCGAGTCTATGTCCGGTGAGATGTTACGGAAGTACGGGACGGACGCGCCGAACATGCTTCCGGCCGCCTGACCCAACAACGAATGAGAGAATATCGTTCCGTCGATGTCCGCGTCGATCACAACGGTCGGCGCTCGATTCTCTTTCAAATGCAGCCCGTAATTAGCCGTTTTCCCGACGATCGCCGCCGCCAGCGCCCCGGGGCCGCCCTCACGGTTGGTGCGGGCACCGATGTACGAGTTCACGACGGAAAGCGCGGAGGACTCCGCCCATGCGACATGGTCGCCGAACGACGGAACGTTGGCACCCAGGTACGGGGTGCACGAGCATGTGGACTTGACGCCCATCTTCTCATACAATTCGATTATCTTTAGCTGTTTGTTGGCGAACTTCTCCGGGATGCGCATCTCCGCCCATCTGTCCCTGTCCATCCCCAAGGGGTTCAACGTGGCCGTAACCTTGACCTTGGCATCCTTAGAGACATCCTCGAGATACTTCAGGCCGCCGTCGCCGATCGTCTTGTATGACGCTCCGGACAAGTGAGCGGACGTTATATCAACAAGACGGTCGGCATCGTATACCTTGCCTAACGCGACTATGAGCTCCATCGCCTTCTGTGCGCTCTCTCCGGCGCTTCCGCCTAGTATCGATTCCTCTTCCGGAGTAAGGTACATATCGCAGATAATAACGAAACTATGAGATATAGATTGTCAGACCTTTCCGCGAAAGAAGGATATCTTTTCCAAGAACAACTCAAAAGAAGATATTGAAGTTGAAAATTGACCGTACCGAAATTGGCACGAAGCTCCTTAACGGCCAACGGCCGAGTCAATATACATATTCATCGTATAAAGAACCGACTTGTATCTGACAACTCATAAAAAGATGATGAGAGCCGCCCGTGAGTGAGGGTATGAGCGACGTACCATACCTCCCGAGCAAAGCACGCTCGCAGGGCAAGAACACAATATAGATAGATTTATCATCGTATATCGCATAAGAGAATTAGTGATAAGATGACCATATCCGTAGACGTAACGGACGATCAGATGAGATTGATGCTGATGTATGCCGAGACGAAGTGTATCACGATAGCGGATCTTATAGAGAGTCTCGTGGAGTGGATAGAGGATGAACTTGACACAGAGGATGCGGACAAAGCGTTCGAAGAGTTCTATAAGGATCCGAAGACGGTAACTTTTAAAGAAGCGATGAGGGAGCTCGGTCTTAAATGACATATAGTGTCATAATCGAGAGATCCGCACTGAAATATCTCGGAAAATTGGATCCTGCGGTACGCGAAAGGATAATGCTCTGGATAAAGGAAAATCTGGAAGGATGCGAGGATCCGAGAAGCATCGGAAAAGCATTGAACGGGAAATACGAAGGAGCATGGAGATACCGTATCGGCGAATACAGAGTGATCGCAGAGATTCGGGATAAAGAGTTGATAGTTATCGTGATAGACATCGGACCGAGAAAGAACATCTACAAATGATCTCAGAAGATACTGGTCAACGATCTGATCAACATACTGACGATTTTTCTTGTAGAAAGTCCCTTACCATAACGAACAGCGGACCTTTCCATCGTTTGAATTAGTAAGTATAAATACTATAGCATTTTACGAATGGCCATGTGCGGGTTGTTCAACAAGAAGAAAGAGTTCAACGAGTGTAAGGAACTGGCGGAATCCGGCGATATCGATGCGCAGTTGAGACTGGGGGACATGTACCTCAAGGGCCGCGGAATCAAAAAGGATCGTGACGAGGGCATGAAATGGCATATAGTTGCGGCAGAGAACGGTAGCGTGGACGCACAGTATCAGCTGGGCATATACCATTACTCCCAGGTGATGCACAAAGAGGCCGTCAAATGGCTGTCGGCGGCAGCTGAGAACGGACACGCGAATGCACAGGTGATGATCGGATACTGCTATCACGAAGGGAACGGTGTTCGACAGGATATCAAACAGGCGATGCGTTGGTACGAGAAGGCAGCTGAACAGGGCGATATGACCGCACAGATCGTCCTCGGTAACATGTACGGCGCCGGCGAGGGCGTTGAAGCGGATCAGGTGAAAGCGATAGGATGGTACAAGCTGGCCGCGGAACAGGGTGACGCTCACTCTCAATTCATACTCGGTATCGCCTGTTTCGCAGGGACGGGCGTACCGCAGGACGTCGAAACAGCGATACGATGGCTCATCAAAGCGGCGAAACAGGGCGAGAAGGGTGCCATAGAGGAACTGAAAAAGTTAGGGATCGATAAGAAACTCCTGTGATCCCTGCGCGAAAGGTCATCTTAAGACGTCCGCTGAGTTGCGCACGGATGCTGTTCGCCGATCGATCTCATTCCTTTCTGAGACAGACCGGCAGGTTCATCTTCACGTCCCTGTGGAACGCGACACATTCACAGCACTTACCATGCCTCGGACATTCTAAGTTCATGCACGAACAATTTCTCGTAGCTCTTGTGCACTCTTCCATGGTTATCACCGTTACATTGTCGTTCCAAGATTTAACGATTCGTGCGCGTCCGCGGGCCTTTCACGCGTCCGCGGCGTTGCGTTATAATACAACATAACGCATATGTACGATATCAGTGGGATGCGCATGGGAATAAAACTTGAGGTCGCGGTAGGTCCGGCTGTAAGCTCTGCGACGAAGGACCGAATGCCCGTAATAAAAAGTCTGGCCGTAGGCAACGAATCCGACACCGCCGTTGAGGATCTGAGGATCAAGATCACATCGGAACCTCGTTTCTCGATGGCGAAGACGATCAACGTCAAACGTCTGGAGCCGAACGAGAG
>WQZJ01000102.1 GCA_009780795.1 Methanomassiliicoccaceae archaeon | reverse complement strand
TACATGGTTTTGCGTTGTTTTAACATCTCAAAAAGCCCTAAAGGTGCCGTTTCAGATGAGATTGATCATTTCAAAATTTGGCAAAGTGATGATTTCCCATTAGCCCGAGTCTACTCTCCGTTAAATAATTTTAACAGCATACACCTCGTAGGGCGGTCCAAACATTTGGCATGCCGTTCAATATGGAGAAATAATAATGAGAACAAAGAAAGGCGGAAATACCATGGCGATCATCGCGACATTCGCGATCGCGTTCATGATGGTCGCCTCTTCTGCTTTCATCTTCGCAAACGACAGTAATTCTGAGCATGACGGTAATGAGTTCGTGCTCGGTACCACTGTCGGTGAGGCCAAAGTGATAGCGGTCGAGGGAGGATACAGTATCACCGTCGCCCTTAAGGACGACGGAACGGTATGGGCGTTGGGAGATAACGGTAAAGGTCAACTCGGTATCGGTGACAATACAGTTACAGGAAGCAGAATCCCCGTACAGGTAGGCGGAAACGATCCCCTGACGGATGTTATAGCGATATCAGTGGGGAATGAGCAAACACTTGCCCTCAAGAGCGACGGAACGGTATGGACATGGGGATACGTCGGCTATACGGTCGACAGCACCTCTATCACCAGATACGCGCCGGAACAGGTCTTCTCGGACGCGAAGGCGATCGCTGCGGGAACATCTCACTGTGTCGCCGTCAAGAATGACGGAACGGTATGGGCATGGGGTTCTAATTTCGGTGGCCAGCTGGGCGTTGGCAGCACTGCCAGCGACGTTAACACACCGACACAGGTCGTCAAAGGCGACAGTTCCAGCGCGGATGCCTACTTGCAGGATGCGAAAGCGGTAGCCGCAGGAGGTAATTTCACCGCCGTACTCAAAGAGGACGGAACGGTATGGGCATGGGGCACAAACATCTCCGGCCAGTTGGGTGACGGCTCCGGCGGGGCGTTTTCGGACAAAACTGCACCGGTGCAGGCCATCGGACTGACGAACGTGACGGCGATCGCTGCAGGAGAATCCTTCTGTCTCGCACTGATGGACGGAAATGTTTGGTCGTGGGGATCGAACAGATATGGTCAGATCGGTAACGGTACCTCCGGTAACAGTGAGTACGAGAACACTCCCATAAAGGTCCTCCAAGGAGCGAGCGTCAGTTCGGACGCTTACTTGGAAGACGTGACGGCGATCGCCGCTGGAAATGAACACTCACTCGCCATCAAGGATGACGGGACAGCCTGGGGCTGGGGGTACAACAACTACGGCGAGTTGAGTGATAACACCCAATTACGCAAGGAATCGCCCGTACAGGTCATCCTCGCTTTAGGCTACGGTTCCGTTCCTATCACTTATCTGGAAGATGTGGTAGCGATCGCGGCAGGAACAGGTAATTCGATCTTCGTGAGGAGTGACGGAAGGGTGTGGGCGGCAGGGGCCAACCACAGCGGACAGCTGGGCGACGGCACCACATCACAGCGCCAGGTGGTCGTGCAGTCACAGGGCTTCATAACCCTTACCGGAACTGCTACCGTGAACATCACGACGCCGAAGGTCGGTGACTTCATGATAGGTTATTTCACCGACAGTAACACTTCGGTGACCAACCCGACCCACACATGGAAAGCGGACGGCGATGTTGTGGGAACCGGTCAGTCCTACACGATAAAGGCGGATGACCTTGGGAAGCAGATAACGTTCGTTGTCACGACGAACGTAGAGCGCGGCGAGGTCGCCAGCGCACCGACATCCGCCGTCACGGCGGCTGACGGAACGTTCACACTGACGTACAACGTCAATGGCGGCACAGGTTCGGTGGCATCGGACACGAAGGCCTCCGGCCAGTCGTTCGTCGTAAAGGACATAACCGGAGCGACGGCACCCGCCGGCAAGCTGTTCAAGCACTGGAACACCATCATCGACGGTTCCGGAACATCATATGCGCCGGGTGCGTCGATAACTGCCTCGGCCAACATGACGCTGTATGCGATCTGGGAGGACGAGGTCACACTGACGTATAACGTCAACGGCGGCACCGGCTCGGTGGCATCGGACACGAAGGCCTCCGGCCAGTCTTTCGTCGTAAAGGACATAACCGGAGTGACGGCACCCGCCGGCAAGGTGTTCAAACACTGGAATGCCGCAGCCGACGGTTCCGGGACAGTGTATGCACCGGGTGCATCGATAACTCTCTCGGTCAACACGACACTGTACGCGATCTGGGAGAACAACTACGATGCCCTCATAACGGACGGCGGCGCGAGCGCATGGTCATCGGACTCGTCCGAAGGTCACGTCATAACCGTTGATGTCGACTTCGCTAAGTTCGGGACCACGGGCAGTGTGACCGTGAAAGGCATCATAGCCAACCTCGGTACGGACTACACCGCGGAGCCGGGGAGCACGATCATAACGTTCCTGCCCGACTTCCTGAGAGGTCTGGGTGCGGGCACGCACACGGTCATCATACAATTCGATGACGGTGTCGCCAAAACGACACTGACGGTATCGGGATCGAGCGACGATGGCGGTATCGATCCGATGATCCTCATTGCGGTAGCGGTGATAGCGATCGTCATAATCGGAGCTGTCGTTTACCTGATGTTCATCAGGAAGCCGTGATCGGAACAGTACGAACAAACATCAAACGGAGAGGGCATCCCGCCCTCTCCTAACTTTATCTCATTTTTCTCAACAAAGGGCGTATGAGGTAAAAGTCAATGAACTTTTTAAGATTCGATCAAATATTCTATCGGTCCTCACACGGGCAATCATCCCGCGGCTCGTCCTCCGGCTCCCGGCCGCCGTATTTCTTCTTGTATGCCGACGATAACATGAACGGAGCGATCAGTGTGGTCACCACCGCCATGAGGACTATGACCGCGAACAGATCGTTGGTCAATGCCGGTTCTCCGGCCACTATGATGCCGATGCCTATCGTCGCAACTATTATGCCCACCTCGCCTCTGGGCACCATGCCGGTACCCACGATGTGCGGCGATATCTTCTCCTTACCGCCGAGTATGACGCCGAGGCCGCATCCCACATATTTCGTCACGAACGCCAGCACTATCACGATCGCCGCAAGTAAGAGGAGCGATGCCGTGAATGAGCTCAGATCTATGTGCAAACCCACATATACGAAGAAGAACGGCAGGAAGAATGCCGTAAGGGATTCCATCTTCTTCGTGAGGCCCGCATCGTGCGCATAGTCTGCGAATATCATACCCGCCAGGAACGCCCCGATGATCATCGCCAGCCTCATCTGATATGCGAGAGTGGAAAGCAGTAAGCATACGATGATGGCGACAACAAAGATATCGATGTTCGATCTCCATCCCGGATCCTTTGTCCTTCTCTTCTCGCATGACCCGAGTATCTTACACGCTATCTTCGGAACGGCCTTGGCGCAGAACAGCAATATGAGGGCAACGAACATCACCGATATGATCATCATCTCGGTGATGTCGATATAATCCACGCTGCCGGTCATGGCCATTCCGGCAACGACCGCAAGGACTATGAGGCCTATTATATCATCGATAACTGCGGCACCGATGATTATCCTGGATTCTTTTTTGCTCATCATCTTCATGTCTTTGATGGCCTGTGCGGTTATCCCTATACTGGTGGCGACCATTGCCGCACCCATGAACATGGCATGATAGATGTTACCGTCCCATGCCATCATCAGCGCATATCCCGCGACGAACGGTATGGCAACACCCAATACGGCAACGAGCATCGCGGTCCTTCCCACGGAGGTGAGGTCCTTGACCTTGGTCTCCATACCGACAACGAACAGAAGGAACACGATACCAAGTTCGGCGATCATCTCGATCATGTTCCAATTCTCGTTGCCGCTGCCCGCAACACCGGGTATCGGGCGTTCTATGTGCAGGAACCCAAGCAACGACCAATCCCCTATCACAAGATTGGCCACGAATATCCCTACGAATATCTCCCCTATGAGTCCGGGGACCCCAAAACGCTTGAATACGGCAGAAGCGAAGAACGCCAGCGTGAACAACACGCATAGGATGATCATCACCTGTTCCATCGCTACTGTCATCGACAATGGATAATTGATGGACATTTTAAGTTTTCTGAATCGTTAACTGTGTTTCATAATTCCCTCACGCCGTCGCCCTCTTCATCAAATTGAAGCATTCTATGTTGTGTCCGATCTCGTTCACCATGTTCACGAATGTTTTCGATGAAACGGATTCACCGAACATC